>JAKAVR010000021.1 GCA_021817225.1 Thermoplasmata archaeon | reverse complement strand
GCGTTCAGGAGCACTGTGATGTCGCTTATCCCCATGAATATCTTCGGATTCTTCCTGATAGAATTGAAATCAAGATAGGGCAGGCAAGTGTTTGAAGTATCCCCTCCCTGCGAGCATATTATTCCTGCAATTTCTTTGTCCTCAAACATGGAATTGATGTCTTCCGCCCTTTCTTCCGGAGTCCCTGCTGAACCATCCTGAATCTTCAGGTGATTCTTACCCAGCGCAGTTTTGAAGCCTGATGTGTGAAGAAAGCGAATACCCTCCTTCAACTGAGGTTTAACCTTGGCCGTCACAGCAGCCGAAGGAGAGACAATGCCAATCGTGTCTCCCGCATGTAATCTGTTTGAAACCAGTGTGTCATTCGTCATTTCAATTCCCTAATATGATTCAGGTTCTTAAGCCCAAAACATGAACAGCACCACCGCCGGTGGCCTTCGGCTCCGCATGGTCAGAGCCTGCAGTATGGACTGGAGCCGCAAATGCCTCAGTCGAGAACAGCAATCCATGCGGCATGTAATCTTCCTGCAAAATCATGTGGAGCGCTTATTACTCTCGCTACCCCTCCGGCGAGCGGCCCGAAGAAGGGCCGTTACCTGAAACCGCCGAACCGCCATGAAAAACACCAACATGGGATAGTATGTGATCGAATAAGGATTTTTGCGAAAAAATCTTATAAAGACCGTGATGGATTTATTACGCGAGAAAAGTCTTGAGGGCGATACCCGACAGCATAACAGTCCCGTTGTTTATTGCCTCGGTAGTTCTTCTTCTGTATTGGATAACAGGTGCAATAGAGATTTCGAGAGGCATTGTCCTGGCAACCGACTCGGTCACTCCACTGCATGTCAGTTTGTTTCTTACCGCAGTCGCATCGACAGGCCTCCCTGCGTACATGCTTCTTAGCCTGAAGGCAGAAAAGAGACGGGCCTGACAGAGCCCTGGCAAAGAGCTTTGTCAGCCAGTAGTTCGGGAATATCCAGACACCGGGAGTGTATTCTCCAGCATCTCTGACAGTCCAAACGTAGATGCAGGGAGAAACAGAAATCGTGATGTCAATAGACTACTTCGCTCTGTCAAGCGCGAGCCTCAGCTCAGTTTCGAAGTCTTTGGGCCTGGACATGTTGATCAGGTGATCAGCTCCTTTAACTGTAACCAGACGGGCACCTGCTATTCCCCTGGCGACCAGGTTTGCAAAGGGAACGGATGAAGGGTTGTCGCGGTCGCCGACAAGAACCGTTGTGGGGACCCGGATCGAAGGAAGTCTGTTGTAGGACGGTGGTCTGGATTCTATTTGCCGAAAACTCCGATCGTTGAATACTTCCTCCGCATTTGCCTTTACCATATCCATGAAAAGATCCCGACTGCTTCCTGTCAATGCCGAACACCAGAGCTGACGCAGGAGCTCCATTGCTTCAGACGCCTTGCCGTTCGACCACGCCCCTGCAATCTCGGCTGACTTCTTGTCATCATACTCGAACGCTGGCATCTCATCCTTGCTGAAAGCCTCGTAAGGGGTTCCGCCGAGTCCTGGTGCTGCAAGGAGCAATCCGCTGACTTCATCGGGATGGGCAAGTGCATACTCTACTGCAAAACCTCCGCCCATGCTGCATCCCACAATGAATGGCCGGCCGAGATGCAGATGTGAAACCAATGCCCTGATGTCCCTCACACATGAGAACGGGCCGATGGCCGGCGTTGAGCCGTCATATCCCCTGAGGTCAAACCTTACCACCTGATGGCCCGCAGAAAAAACTTCCATTTCGCGATTCCACATTCTGCTGTCCGCTATCGCGGCGTGTATGAAAAGCAACGGAGTTCCGTTGCCCGAAGACTCGTATGCGAGTTTGCTGCCGCCCACATCAAGCATTGCCCGTTTGCCTGATTCACTGGAGTGCCTGCTACCTTCAGCCATAGAAGCTGCTACGATATTCCCTCCTATTTGAACACACATGTGGGAGATGCCCGGAAGTGCCAGTTATGTCCAGCGCCAGGCGGTGCTGAAACAAGCATGAAGCAAAGGCAAGGCTGCATTCACTTCTTCCAAATAGCGGCAGGATACAGCACCCCTTCGTCCTGCCCATTGACGCAAAATAGGGAATCAATCTGGCTGTTGGTGAAGCTTCCCATAGGGCGTGAAATGTTGCATGCAGGAAACAAATCGGAGGAAGCCTTCGGACGCGGATGCTTCCCGGAGCGACTGCACTGCTGGCAATATCATCGCAGTGCATGCTTCCATGCGGAAGGCACGCGGGCCGAATAAACCACTTTCCTGGCGCCAAGGAATTTGGCAAACAGTCCTATTGTCTCTGCAATCTTCGGTGCAGCATCCCTGTTACTGGCAGCGCCTGGCTCGGCGTGAACAGAATTGACATGAAATTCCTTTTTCTCATAATCCATTCTCGGGTCAATTCTGCCTATGATGCTATCGCCCCAAATTATGGGAAGCACGAAAGTTCCATACTTCCGTTTGTTCCTGGGCAGAAACTGCTCGTGGATATAATCAAAGCCAAACACCCGCTTAGTCCAGTCCCTCACGCAAATCATGTTGTCAAAATGAGCAAGGAGCGACATGCGCGGCTCCCACGAATCTGTTTCGATTTCATCAAGTAAATGCTCATCCCTTTCGAGAATGAATATGCCGTCTCTGCTCCGCTGTCCATCTATGGCTACACGCCTTATGCGCGACTCCTCCTCGAGGCTTTGAATCGCTCCCTTCAGGTTCTCGAAACGCCCACGAATGAAGTATCGGTAGATTTCGCTCGGGCTTGCCGTTCCGAGCGCACCTATGGTCCGCTCTGCTGCCTGCCTTTCCACCTCCTCCCTGGGCAGAACCTTTTTCTCGACCCAGCCGGGAAGGAAATCTTCAGACAGACCCCAGATATTCTGCATGCCTTCATGACCCACGACCATGACTTCGCCGCTCATGTGAAGGTGGGAAAGCATGTTGGATACATCGCTGCCGGATGACCAACCGTCCGGACTTCTCTTTGTTTTGACGTAATCGCTGAACTGAGTCAGCGTTAACGGTCCATTCTTGAGTTCCTTCAAAATGCTCCTGCGAAGGTCCCTGTGCTCTGCAAGGAACTCCTTTGCCCTGGCAGCGTGATTTCCCCAGGATTTTGTGAGAGAATCCGGGTAGTCTTTCATCAGGGAGTAATACAGTGGATAATCCTCGGTGAGCACCAGCGAGGCGATTGGCATCCAGTGATAGAATATCTTCTTCTCGTTCCAGAGCAAATTCTCAACCGAAGATGAACTGAAATTGCCAATTCTGCTCCATAGGGCAATAACATGTGACGGCGCGATGACATTGATTGGATCCCATTGAACATAACAAAGGTCCCTGACCAGGGAGAGAATAGTTTCGTCAGTTGCTTTCTTGGGCAACTTGCCTGAAAGGTGCTGTTTGGTCACGGCGAGACGGCTTGCTGCCTTTGGTGAAATCGAGATTGCTTTGTCATGCATATCTTCTCAGACCTCTGACTGCCTTACCCGGAGACAGGACCGACCGTCCTGCCTGATTGCTGAGCCTTTGGGACGCAGGATTAAGCATGAATTGGACAGCCAGGAATAAGCGCCGATTTAAAGCTTGACAGCAGGAAGCCGAAAAGGAATGCAGCCAATTGCAACCAGGGTCCTGCCGGGTAAACAGGCAGCCGCTGCACCATAGCAGGTGCAAAGGGAATTATGCGAGGGAAGAGATTGACCACGCTGCAAATGTCGTCCAGGAATTTCACAAGGCAGAATAAACAGGTTATAGACTGGCTCCTCGAAGATGACCAGCCGTCGGTCAGATATCACACTCTCACGGGCATACTGGACCGGAAGGAAAGTGACACTGAGGTCAGGAGAGCGCACTCGCAAATTGCAAAGAAAGGCTGGGCCCGGGACATGCTTGCTCGGCAAAAACCAGGCGGCTACTGGGAACCAAGGGAAATTGGAGATCCGAATGAGAAAAATCTGCTCAAATGGATGGACTTCCTGTACAGGCCCAAGTATGTCTCGACAAACTGGCAGGCTCTTGTTCTATCGGACCTGGGCCTGACTGCGAAGGACAGGAGAATTGGGAAGATAGCCGATCTCTTTTTCAAATACAAGCTGCCACTCCGAACTCCGATCAACATTTTCAACGAGGAAGTATGCATAGTCGGAAACACGGCCCGGATGCTTTCCCGTTTCGGATACAATGATGACTTCAGGGTGAAGAAACTGTTTGACAGGCTTGTGGAGGATCAGAAGGAAGACGGAGGCTGGCATTGCTTCGAGAGCGAAAAAGGGACGCTTGACAACTGGGAAGCACTGGCAGCCTTCGACGCACTGCCCAAATCCGGGAGAAACAGCAGGATTGAGCAGGCGATCTCCAGGGGCGCGGAGTTCTACCTTGAGAGGAAACTGTTCGATGAAGGGAAGAGCAGATATTCGCCGTGGTTCAGGTTCCATTACCCCATCCACTACTACTACGACATACTGGTTGGGCTGGACCTGATGACCAGGTTCGGATATGCGGGAGACAAGCGTCTGGTTCCGGCGCTTGAGATATTGAAGAAGAAAAGGCAGGCGGATGGGACATGGTTGCTTGACAAAGTGCATCCTGATCTGGGACGAGGATCGGCATACGGGATGGATGTCAGCCATGTCAAACCCTTAGCGCTTGAGAAGGAAGGCGAACCAAGCAAGTGGATAACGATGACAGCACTCAGAATCCTGAAGAAGGTGGACGAAGTCAGCTGAAGACAGCGATTCCGTTTGAACCTCCAGATTAACATCCCGCATAGTCCTTCACTGGACGGTGTCCGCAACCGCCTTCGTCGCAGGCAACTCGTTCCTTCTGATCCTGCCCAGCACAATGAAGTAGGCAATTGCATAGAAGGAGGGAGGGATGAGGAGAAGGACATACATGACAGGAACAATGCTGGCAAACTGCGTCGCCACGCTCTCCAGAGACTCATAATTGATTTGACTTCCGGAAACCGCCTGAATGGCCCTTTGCAGATTGGTGTGGACAAGGTAGATGGCCCACGCGCTGATGGCAATGTCCGAGGCAACGCCGCACCAGATAGCCCTTCGCCCGGCTCGGTTCATAAGCGCGTACAGTATCATCGCAAATGAAAGAGAAACAAGCGCCTGTCCAACAAAAGAACCGAATAAAAGCGGCATAGCCCCGGCAATGGCACCTTTCGCATTACTCCCCGAGGAAGAGAGTGTCTCGCCTGCTGTGTTTGCAAGCACCATTTCAAGCGTAATGCCTGAAATGAACATTGCGGCTGAGACAATCGGATATATTCCGTGTCTGCCTCCGAAATTCCCCCTGTAAAAGATGATAAGCGACGCACCAATGAAACCAAAGACCAACCCTATTGTGCCTGTAAGCGGAAGCCATATCAGGAAGGATGAAAGAATAAGGAATGCGATTCCGCCCCTCGTTCTGTCCACGCCTTTTTTCCCGCCGGGCCTGACCCTCCTGGACGGCATGACGGATGCAATCTGCTTGCCGCATCTGGAGCAGTACATATTGCCACGGGCATTCTCGCCGCCACAAAACTGGCAGAGGGCACCTTCAGCCATCAGGCTTGGCGTAAACAGCGATTCCAATTTAAGCTGATGCCATGCCAGCTGTGAAATGTCATCCCGCACCCTTTTCTCGAGCAGCGTAGTTATGTTCAAGTAATCAGGGAATGTTATGGGTGCAGACACAGGGGGGCAGAGATGCTGTACCCGAAGGTAACTATAATCGTCCTGAACTACAATGGACTCAGGTTTCTGCGCGACTGCTTCCGCAGTCTTACAAGAATCACCTACCCCAATTATGAAGTGATACTTGCCGACAACAACTCGACCGACGGTTCAGTCGAGTGGTTCAATGCCAATTACAAAGGAGAAAGGTACCGCGCACTGCCGCTGACCTCAAATTTGCACTACGCAGGCGGGAACAATGCAGCAGCCAAAGCGGCAAAGGGGGATTACCTCTTCTTCATCAACAATGATGTGAGGGTGAAGCCTGATTTTGTCCAGAACGCGATGGATGTCATGCTTTCCGAAACTGAAATAGGAGCCTGCCAGAGCAGTCTTGTCGACTACACTATGCCGGATGACTATGAAGCTAAGGACGATCCCAAAGAGATACTGTATGCCGAGGGTGCAGCGCTGCTTATCAGCAGGCGTGTCTTTGAGCTGATCGGGGGGTTCGACGACTCGTTCCACACCTACGTTGAAGATGTCGATCTCTCGATAAGGACGAGACTGATGGGATACAAAGTGATGCTTGCGCCCAAGTCAGTTGTTTTTCACCTGGGCAATGGAACAGGCATGAACCTGAGCGGCTACGGTTTTGCGAATCAGGCACGCAACTATCCGATGATGATGATAAAGAATCTTCAATTGAGGAACCTGATTGTGGCAATGCCCCTTTTTACAGTTGCAGCCGTAAGGCGGATGATGGGGAATGTGCTGAAAGGCAACTCACAGGCAACAAGATTCAGGTTGGTCGGGTTGAAGGACTTTGTGAAGCAGTTGTCCTCCACATACGAGAAGCGCAAAGCGGTGCAGAGAAGGCGGGTCCGGGATGATTCAACGATACTCAAATTCACCTCGCTGATTGACCTGGCTGTCAAGTTCAGGCTATGAATTCTCGCATTTTGATTCAAGTGGCGGCATTTCACCTGATTGTTATCGGCCCTTCGCATCCACAACACAGAAGAGATTCCCGCCAGGATCCTCAAGCACTGTGAAATCCTCTCCCGGCTCAGGGCTGCGATGCAGCTTTGCGCCCAGGGCAACAAGCCTGTTCACTTCTGCCTTTTGGTCTCCGGCATAAAGGTCGAGATGAAGGCGGTTCCTGTGATTTTCCACTTCAGGGGCGTGGTTTATGGACACATTCGGACCTCGCCCGGCCGGATCTGTGAGTATCACCCATCCGCCAGCCGCCGGATAGAGCGGCACATAGTGCAGCGCATGCTGCCAGAAATTCATCATCTGTTCAAAGTTCCGGCAGTCTATGACAATGGAACCTATCCTCAATTCATTCACCGAACAAAGGATGGATTCATGTCAATTTAAATGTCATTGACACGCAACGTCTTCAACCGCAGGGATCAAACCAGGTGTTCAATGCATGGCTCTTCAAAGTCATCTCCGGCCGATGTCTGTGTTTGCCCTGGACACGAATCTCAGGTTGCAGCGCATGGCAGGCCGTCAGGCATTACGGGTTGAGTTTGGCGGTTTGTCCATGCCTCTCGAGTCATCCGATTGGTGATGAGCTGTTACGGGCACATCCACTCCCGCGATCTTAAGCAGATCCAGGGTAAGGTTTCGGAATGAATAGCTGTGAGTCCACAGAGAATATTCCTGAGAGTGTGGCATTTCACATGCCTTCGCGACCGAGTCAAAGCCGTCGAACCAGACGACACCCGGTTTACCTCCGTAGATTTCGTCATGCACCGGATTGTGCGAGATGAGTGCAGGAGTACCGCAGGCGAGCGCCTCCTTTGGCGTCAGGCTGTACCCTTCCATCTCGCTCAGATAGACATAACAGTTGACCATTCTGTAGTAATCCACCAACTTTCGATTTGGTGTGTCACCGATGTTCGTGTATTCGATATCCGCTTGCCTGCATGCTGCCATCAATCTGCCTTCATAATCCGACCTTGGGCCCGCCCTGTAATATGTGATTTTCTTGTCTCCATGCGCTTTTCGCAGCATTGACGGTATGTCCAGTAACCCAATCCTGCGCCTTGTCAGTTTGCCGACGGTGAGAAACGAAATGCAGTCGTCCCTCCTGAGATTCTTCTCTGGGGTGAAAACGTCATCTATGGGAAGAGGAAGGTCAAAAACGTTGTCCAGGGAAATGTCATACTTATCCGAGATTATCTGCCGCATATATTTCGAATTTGTGAAGATTGAATCCGTATTCCTTATTGAGCTGGTCATTATGCGGTCCAGGATTGCATCCGAGAGCGTTCCGGATCTTCCGTCAGGATTACCTATATCGGGGACATACAGAACGTTCCCGGGAGCGAGCGCCGTAAAACTGATCGATTTCTCGTCCCGATGGCTCTTCAGGCGTGTCGAGACAGCCCCGAGGATACCGCTCACCGTTCCAAGGTGTTTCTTTCTTGGATCGGTGACGAAGACGACTCTTTCATTGAACTTGACCTTAAGTTCTCTGAGTGTCGCAGTCACATTGTCTGCCAGAACTCTTGTTCCGTTCATTGTATAGTACTTGCGGACAATTACACTCAGCAGACTGTCAACCACGCCTGCCCTCCAACCCTGGATTAGGTATGCATCTCTCGAACGTTTTCGATTATTTCAACTTTTCAGAGTGACTTCAGATGCGTGATAAAAGATGTTCTTCTGCCGCATGATTCTTCCGCTTTCGAATAGCTGACATCCTCATATGATTGAAATCGTGGGCTTGCGCCTGCGATTTATTTGTCGATAGCGCATTTGACTTTCCGCTTTTCCAGGTGCTCTCAGTTGTCGAGTCGCATTATGTATTCGCCAGTGTCGGCGCGGCGCGCATTTGCGTGTCCGCTTCCCTCCCCTATAATTGCGAAGCCGCATTTCTCGAGGACCCGGTATGATGCGAAGTTGTCCTTCGCGACCCTTGCGAATACCGGCCTCTCGACCATGATTGACAGAAACTGCGAAAGGGCGGAGGTTGCAATTCCCCTGCCCCAGAATTCCCGGCCAATCCAGTAAGTGATCTCGGGCCTGCCTTCATCCATGTATTTCGACACATATCCCGCGACCTGGCCGTTGAAGATGATTGTCTTGCGCATGATTGATGGATTGCCCATTATTCTCCTCCAGTGTTCGTCGAAAGCAGCCCTGTCTGCGGGATTCTCCGATGTAAATGCGGCCATCCAGTTTGCTTCCGGGTCCAGCTGCTGTTTGAAGAAAATCTCGAGATCGTCACGCAGCATTTCACGAAGCAGAACAGTGTTCGCCATATTTGCCCATTCCAGAGAGTCGGACCCCCTATTCAATTACAGTGTTCACTGAAAAGCACACTCAGGACGGTGGTTTGGGCTGACTCTCGTTCTGTGCATCGGCAACGGGTGCTGTCTCAGGCTGGACTGGCATGGGTTGTTCTTCAACCGGTGCAGCCCTGCTGACCCTCCAGGCGGAAAGCAGAAAACCGGCAACGGTTGCCGCCAGCCCCGAGAGGAAGATGAGCTCAAGTATGGTATCCGTGTAGAACCTGACCACAAAGGTATCGAGCGCAATGGAGGCAATCACACCGATCCCCTGTCCTGAGGATATACCGAGAAGTATTGCACTGAATGTCTGCGGCGGAATGCCCTTTCTCTCCTTCGAGAGGTAATACGAAACCGAACCTGAAACCACGCCTGCAACAAGACCTCCTGCGAGGGTGATTGCCAATATGATAAGCGAAAATGCCTTCTGATATCCAATCAGTATCAGCAATGCTATGAAGAGGAAGAGAAGGATGAATGACCCCATGTACTTCCACAGTTTGCTGATTCTTGCTGTCAGCCGCGAGTAAACTCTCTGCCTCGAGACGTACGGAAGGGCGATTAGGACCGAGAGCAGAAGCGCCACGCTGCTGGCCGCGAAGATCCCGAAGGGTGTGAGTGCCAGAACTCCCGATGATGCGTATATCGCCACAATGCCGATGGAATATGCCATGAAGCCAAGCACCCATGACAGGCCCGCTATCTGTGTCATGGCGGAAGCCTGTTCCACAGTGGAGGGAAGATACCTTGAAACCAGCCTTCCGAGCGTGGAGGCGCAGAAACCGCCCACTATTGCGGCAGCAACAGAAACGAACCCGACCGTCTGGAGGCTCATTGCAAATGCGGTCCATGAAGCGAATGAACTCGCCAGATATGGAGTCATCCAGTCTGCAGTGCTCCCGAAGTGACCCTTGAAGGTGAACCTGAACATCGCCCCGCCCATGAAGAGGCCGATGAGCCTTGCAGTCAGTACGACTGCACCGTTGCCTGTCAGCTCCCCCAGCGCACCGGAAATCAGTTCAGATGCAACACCTGCTATGGCTGCCGTTATCAGTATTGCAAACCTTCCAGGTATTCTTCTCTTCAGCACAAGGGCAATCAGAAAGCCGACTAGACCGCCTACAACTCCGAACAGTACAGCGGCAACAGCAGGCGGGAGAGTGATGACTGCCATCGCCGTCCTCAGCAGTAACGGGGACATATAACCATTGGCATCGGTTCGTTTCATGAAAACAGAGAAGAGAACTGAATCCACTGCCTGAAAGAATGAAGTGGACTGTCCTATCACATTACGAAAGGCCTGAACTTTCGAATCCGAAATCACGCGCACTCAGCTGTCAGTGGCGTCTGCCTTCTGTTTTTCGCGGAGGGTTGCAATCCTCCTGATGATCTCCCTTTCCCTCACGGTGCCGACAACCTTTCCGCTGTTGTCGATTATTGCAACTATTGGCAGCCCGCTTTCCCTGAAAACGGACGCCAGAGCAAGCGCATGCTCATTTCCTGTAACAGTTGCGACCGCCGGCTTGGCAAAATCCCCAGCCGAATAGAAGTTGAGTTCTTCATCGCTTAGAGTCGTGATGTCCCTCAGAAGCAGGGTCCCGGCAGGCCTGCCCTGCCTGTCGATGACGACCGCAGCAGGCGAGTCCGCCTCGAGACATTTATTCATTGCCGCCTTCAGCTTATCCTCCTCCCCTACAAGCATGTCCGGAAGTTCGCTCCTGATTTCCATTGCTGTCATTTTTCCAACCGCGCGCCATGTTTCTGACCCGGATCCGGAAGCAGAAGGCCTCAGACGGCCGACAGGTGCCTTGAAAACAATTTCCCTGGTATCGGAATAGAGATATCCAACGACGATCCAGGCAAGAAAGAGCGTGGCGTAAATGAGGGCAGTGGACACAAGCGAAAATACAAGGTCCAGCGAGGTGATTATGACTGCTGCAATTGCCAGAAGCGCCTCCCCGTACGGGTAGAGCAGTGAGGCGACTGTGTTAATCCCTGCACCCACCCGCCTCCTTGCCTTTCTCAGGCCAATTCTAAGCAGGGAGAAGTTTGCCGCGAGATGAATGAAAAGCCCGCCAAGGGATGAGATTGTTCCAAGAGCAATGAAAGCATCAACCGCATTAAGCGGAATCAGGATGACTGAGCATATCACAATCATAAGCATGCCGACGAAGGCATTGGCTGCCAGCGGCTGACCCTTGTACTGCATTGAAAAATACCCGGGCAGCGTCCTGTCCCTGCCCATCCCGAAAATCGTCCTTGAAGCCGCGGCAGCGAACGAGAGAATTGCCAGCATACCGTCGCTTATTGCGCCAACTGCAAGAACAAATATGAAAAATTCAGCCGAACCACCGAAGTAATTCTGTATGAGCGATATCACCCCGAGTCCGTTCGCGCCGGTGACTCCGCGGATGCTTGCGCCGTTCGAAATTATAAGGTTTGCAAGACCGTACATGAAGAAGGCACCCATTGCACCCCCTGCGAGAATGACAGAGATGGCTGCCCTCCCGACCACCTTCTGTGCATTCACGATCTCCCCGGATATGGGTGCAATGGAACCGTATCCCGTGGGTATGCCCATCGCAAACAGAATCGCAAGCGCCAGCCTTCCCGCAGGTATGCTTGTCGCACTCTGGTAGGTCAGAGGATTATAGAATGTGAAATGGGCAAGGTAGATGGAATAGGCAAAGAAGAGGGCCAGCACACATATCTCGACGATACCGGCGACGATTGCATACTTGGCGGAGGGCCTTATCCCGAGAATCAGAAAAAGAAATGCGGGCAGAGTCATGCAAAGGGAGACGAGAATGGTGGAAAAACCGAACACATAGTTGATGATATACGCGGCGCCAATTACATAAGCGGAGCCAAAGAGAACCGCGTAAAGGACATACATCCAGCCTGTCTGGAAACCGGTCCTTTCGGAAAGTGAATGAACTGCATATGTGTAGTATCCGCCGGTGGAGGTGAAGCGGGTTGAGAGCCTGTGGACCACCATGCCGTTCACAAGCACTATAAGTGCGCCTATAATGAGAATCACGGGTGCAAGATAGCCGCCAAGGCTGAGCGCGACAGCGCCGTATGTAAGAAGGCTGAGGAGAGGCGATTCTCCCCCAAAAGAAAGGAAAAAGACGTCCCTGAAGGTAAGATACCGCTTAAGATCTGCCGGTTCTCCATGTGCAGATGCCTCTCCGCCTGTTTTCAAGTCCTTCATTTTCCAATCCACCCGCAACAGTTGGGACACTCGGCTGGACCGAATCCACGCCTTGTCACTTTATTGTTGCCATCACATCATTATATTCATTCCTGCCGAAAGAGTGATGTATCAGCGGTGTGGCTTAGAGACGCAGAGCCCGGCGCGTCCGGCCTCCCTGACACCATCTTCAGGGATGGGGGCATGTCTAAGGCACACTGCCTTTCGATTCCATGCACCAGGCGCGGAAAAACAAGGCTGTTGTCTCAGTTTACGGCATGCCGTATGTCAGCCGGCCTTGTGGCAACAGTCTTGTCCTGCCTTGAGCGCCAGAATTCGAGAAGGTCGTACATGGTCTGTTTCATGTCGTATTTCGGCACGTAGCCAAGGTTCCTGATTCTCGTTATCTCCGGATATGTCTCCACTTCGTCCGCCGGCCGGATCCTGCTGCTCTCTACGGTGTATCCGACCTCGGTCGTTGCCATGGAAAGCAGCATGTCGAGCAGGTCGCCTATCCTGTAGTGCTTTCCGGAGCCTATGTTGTAAGGCTCCCCAGGAGTGCCTTTCCCGGCCACAAGCATGAATGCGTTGACCACATCCCTGACGTCCGAGATATCCCTGATAACATCAAGCCTGCCGACCTTTACCGTCCCGCCATTGTTCTCTGCCATCGCAACCTGAGACGCGAAGTCGTTGAGCGCATCGCCCGCCTTTCCCGGCCCTGTTGTCCCGAAAAGCCTCAGGCTGAAAAACGGAAGCGAGTATGACCTGTTGTACTGGTAGACAAGCATGTCGTGGGCAGCCTTGCTGACACCATAGGGGGAGAGGGGCCTGAGGACGCTCTCCTCCGGTATCGGTGACATTATCCTGTCGCCGTACTCTGCCCCGGAACAGGCGTTGGCTATGACCGTCGGCCTTCCTGACTTCCTCACAGCCTCGAAGAGATAGATTGTGCCCAGCACATTGACTCGGAAGGTGCCGGCCGGGTCGTTCCAGGACGGGACAGGGTACGCCTGGCCCGCGAGGTGGTATATCTGGTCCGGCTTCTCCCTGTCCACCATGGCGGTGACATCTTCCCTGGAGGAAATGTCGAGCCTCAGGTAGGTGGCGCCCTCGATCCTCTCGCCCTCCAGAGGACTGCCGCTGTCAAAATGGGTGGCAATGACCTCATCACCACGGCTCACCAGCGCTCTTGTGAGATAATGCCCTATGAAACCGGTCCCACCAGTGACTATGACCTTCATTATATTGCACCTGGAACTTACTGAACTTTCTGAACTCGTTTTAAGGCTTCGTTCATATCCTAAGCACTCGCTTTACCTTTATACGGGTGCTTTTATGCGAAAGAAGCTCAACCATTGCGCGGCGTGCGAGGTAAGGGAGGCACCAAGTCAGTGCGTTACGGCCTTCCTTTCCTTCCTGAAGAGCGACTTCACTATTTCCTCTTCTTCAAATTCGGGCCTGAAGGAGCGTACTAGCGTGATGTAACGCTCAATCTGCATGTCTATCTGCGTCGAATAGCTGTCGCTCAGTTCAGGGTCTGAGACGACGGCCCTTGCCATCAGCCTGGCTTGGCATTCGGTTATCTTGGATTTCCTGATCGCCGCGTATTTCACCATGTTGGCAACACCCTGAACGAAGAAGGACGCCGGCTTACCGTGCCTTGCCGCCACCCTGACGGCTCCGCACTCGGCACAGTAGGAATGGATGTCCATGGTGCTTGCCTGACCGTATTCCCTTTCGAGCCATACATAGCTGTGGGGCTCGCTGACATGGGAGTGCCTTGCCTGTTCCGCAACAACAGCCAGCTGTTCTCCAGTGATGATATCCACCAAGCTGCTCTGCTCCTGTTTCCTCTTCTGGAGCAAATGGTTGCGATCTACATTAATATTTCTTGGCGGCCGCGCGAATTGTATAATCCCACACCAAAATCCCACACCAAAGGCGGAACGGACAAACCTGGTCAGAGCGTCTTCAGGAATTCCCTCAGCTGCCTGCCGTATTTTTCGCTTTTCAGGGATAGTTCAAGATTAACTTTCATCCAGAGAAGCATGTCCCCCACGTCATACCTCTTTCCTGTGAACAGATAACCGTAAATTTTCTCCTTCTTCGCCAGTACCCTGAGCGCATCAGTGAGCTGGATTTCACCGTTCACACCCGGTTCTGTCTGCTCAATCGCCTCGAATATTCCCGGCGTGAGTATGTATGTCCCTGTGATGCCTATGTCTGAAGGTGCATTCTTAGGAGAAGGCTTTTCCACCAGCCTGTCGATCTCAATAAGCCTCTCTCCGAGCATGTGACCGCCCACGATGCCGTAATCGCTTATCTTCTCCTGGCTGACCCTCTCCACAGCTATGACGGAAGCGCCGAGAGGCTTGTGTGCGTCGATAAGCTGCCTGACAAGCGGTACATCCGCTATGTTGATCGTGTCGCCCAGCATAACGGCAAAACTCTCGTCGCCTATGTGATGCCTTGCGCAGTAAATCGCGTCTGCTAGCCCGCTGGGGGACTTCTGCCTCACATAGTGCAACGAGGCCATGTTTGTTATCTCCCTCATTGATTTCAGCAGCTCATTGTTGTGCTTGTGCTCCAGCGTCCTTTCAAGCTCGGGAGACTCATCGAAATGGTCCTCTATCGCCCTCTTCTCCCTGCCCGTGACTATGAGTATGTCCTCTATCCCGGCGGATATTGCCTCCTCGACAACATACTGTATCACCGGCTTGTCAACAACGGGGAGCATTTCCTTGGGCTGAGCCTTCGTCAGCGGCAAGAACCTTGTGCCCATTCCTGCGGCGGGAATTACAGCTTTCAAAATATCACCAGCAGACACCTTCATAGTTGGCAGTCCTGGTCACTCCCCTTCCGTCGAAGACAGGTTTGCTGCCGTACAGCGATGGATCGGCGAACTGCTTCCATTCCGTGAGAACCAGCACGGCGTCGGAGGATGCCACGACATCGGAAGCGCTCTTGGCGTATGAAACCTGCGGGAAGAGTTTCGAGAAGTTTTCCCCTGCCATCGGGTCGTAGGCAACAACCCTTGCCCCTTTCTCAAGCAGTGACCTGACAACAACGATGGAGGGAGCATCCCTTATGTCGTCAGTTTCAGGCTTGAAAGAGAGACCGAGTACGCCGATACTCCTGCCTGTCACATCCATCTTTGATGTTAGCATCTGAACTATCCTGAGCGGCTGCGCATCGTTCTGCGAGATGACGGAACTGAGGATAGGTGTCTCGACACCCAGCTCCCCGCCCTTCCATGCAAGCGCGCTGACATCCTTCCTGAAGCAGCTTCCGCCGAAGCCTATGCCCGCATGGAGGAAATGCGGCCCTATCCTCCTGTCCATTCCGGCGGCTGCTGCAACATCCCTCACATCGATGCCAAGAGCCTTGCATATGTTGCCAATCTCATCTATAAGCGCAACGCGTGCGGCAAGGAGCGAATTTGAGGCGTATTTTATCATTTCGGCAGTGGTGCAGTCCTTCTCAATGACAGGCGCCGGGAATGGCGCGTAGATTTCCCTCAGCATCTTTGCCGCCCCCTCACCGACGTAGCCGTAGACGATCCTGTCAGGCTTCAGGAAGTCATTCAGAGCATCGCCTTCCTTGAGAAACTCCGGATTCATCCCCAGCCCAAATCCCTCTCCGGCCTTCTTTCCAGTCGTCTGCTCCAGAATCGGTTTGACCATGCCGAGAGTGGTTCCGGGTGCAACTGTGCTCTTGACCACTACCGTGTGGAAGCTGTCCTTCGCCGCAATTGCATCACCAATCTCCTCTGCCACCGCCTTCACATATGCCAGATTCTGGCTCCCGTCCTGAAGTGCCGGTGTACCGACACATATGAATGTTATGTCCGAGAACTCAACCGCCTCACGGAGATTCGTTGTTCCCTTAAGCCGGCCACGCCTCACTTCCTCGGATATCATCTCCCCCAGACCCTTCTCATATATCGGTGACCTGCCTGCGTTGATCGAGTCAACTTTTTCCTTTATGTTATCAACCATTATCACGTCGTGCCCGGCGTGCGCAAAACAGGCGCCGGTTACAATGCCGACATAGCCGGTACCCACCAGAGATGCCCTCATATTATCAGCTCAAATTACAGATTTTGCTTAAGATATTATTGTTAACCTATGGAGAGTGTTTACCATCGGTTCAAGTTCATCTGAGCAGTCCTAAGGCTCTCCCGCAAAATAAGTGTGACGTATCGGCTGCTTTTCAGAACATTTCCCCGAGAGCGTCCTCGTCCACCATGAAAGTCGCCTTTCCATGCTTCCGAAGGACCGAGGCAGGGACCTCCTTTGTAACAGGACCATTCAAAGCGGCGTATAATGCATCGGATTTCGTTTTCCCGAAGGCGAGGAGCACCAATCTGTGAGCAGAAAGAATGGTCGCAATGCCCATAGTGATTGCCTTGACCGGCATCGGTGAGCCCGAATCGGGGAAGAAGGGCCTGTTTGCAGCAAGAGTGGAATCGGTCAGACTGGTGACATGGGTTCTGCTTTCAAACGAGGTCCCGGGCTCGTTGAAGCCGATGTGCCCGTTGCGCCCGATTCCAAGAAACTGGAGGTCGATCCCGCCCGCCCTGAGTATCGCTCCCTCATATTCCATGACTTCGAGGTCTGGATTCACGGCCGATCCATCTGGGATGTGGACATTTGCTGCCTGAATATCTATTTTCGAGAATAAGTTGGCTGTCATGTATGAATGGTATGAATTGCTGTCCTCATTCGCGATTGGGTAATATTCGTCAAGGTTGAAAGTCACGGCATCTCTGAAGCTGATGCCTTCTTTCCGGTAGTTGGCCGAAACGTACGCATAGAAAGGCAGAAATGTTGAGCCCGTCGCCAGCCCTATAACCGATTCTTTCTTGGACCGGAGCTGGCTGAACAGCAACTCAGCAGCGGCATTGATGAGTTCACGCATGTCCCTGTAGACTTCAACTGTCAGGCCGCCGACTCTTTTGCTTCTCATCGTTGGGACCGATGATGAGGATAATAGAAAATAATTCGCCTACGCCGCTGTGTTCACCGCATGATGCTCGCGGGCTCTCCAACGAAACCGTGGACTGTCACGCTGCCTAGCGGCAATTTCTTCTTCGCCCCGGTCGCGTCCGAGTTGGATGCTTTGAGCTGAAGCGAGAGGTAACAGAGGAGCGCAAAAGCGATCGACTCCCTTGAGTCGCGCGGAACCCCGAACTCGTCCGAAATGTACACTTTGCCATCAAAGAGTTCTGCCATTCGCTCCATGAGATAGGTGTTGTAGGCACCTCCACCCGCACAAATCAGCTTCCTGTAGCCCGGGGCAAATCGCCCCATGTTTCTCAAAATACTCCTCACTGTGAATTCAGTAAGTGTGGCCATAATGTCCTCATTCCTTATACCGAGACTTGAGGCGCGCTTCACAATCCTGTGAAGAAAACCAGTCCCGTATCTCTCCCTCCCGCAGGACTTGGGCGGTCTTGAATTCACAAAAGGATCTTTGAGCAGGGAAGAGAGGATTCTGGCGTCCTGCTTCCCCGACCTGGCTATAGAACCGTTCCTGTCGAACTCCTTTCCAAACAAGAGGCGTGAGGCCTCGTCGATCAACATGTTTCCGGGTCCAGTGTCAAAGCCCGTGGTCCTGGACCCCAATAGGGTCAGGTTTGCTATGCCTCCCATGTTGAGCACGGCTGAGCCCCGGCCAAACATCAATTCATCTGCCCTGGGAACCAGGGGGGCCCCCATTCCGCCTGCTGCTACATCGGTGGAGCGCATATCCCGAAGCACAGGCACCTCAAGGAACAAGGAAAGTGGTTCAACTGCCCCAATCTGAAAGGTCCCCATTCCTGTTTTCCCAACCTGCTCGGTATGGTAAATCGTGTGCCCCGAAAACACCGCTGCATCAATGCCTGAAGGAAGCCTCCTGGCTATACGGACAAGGTGCTTTCCAATTGACCAGTGCATGTCGCAGAGCTCCTGGAGACCGGTCTTTCCGGAGTTGGCTGTTTCAAGCAGGGAGCGTTTCAATTCAACGGCATAGTCACTGTTTCCCTTCCTTGAAAGATCGAAGACGATCTTCCCCTTTTTTTCTGATACGTCCACCAAAGCCCATGAAATGCCGTCGCATGAGGTACCCGACACGCAGGAAAATATTCTCAACAGGTCACCAAAGGTCCAGCGATTTTGCGTATTTTAAAATAACCTGACTGCCGAACCGCAGTTTGTTTGGATGTGTCTACGATCACTTGCGATTCGAACGATCTTTGTTCCTTCCCAGGCCGATGGCGGCTATTGCTGCCGCGATATCGTAGTCGCAATCCTCAAGCCTCCTCGTCGCCTCCGCTCTTCCACATTTTGCCACATTGACAACAATGTCGACTGCCCTGAACCTGAGTTTCTTGTTTGAAGGCTTCATGCCGACCATGTTGTTGCCGACGACCCTTCCTGCCCTGATCCCTGCAAATGTGCTTATCATGTTGAGAACAAGCTTCTGGGCAGTTCCAGCCTTCATCCTTGTGCTGCCTGTTATGACCTCAGCTCCTGTCTCGACCACAATTGCTATGTCCGCGACCCTGGTGATTTCAGAACCCTTGTTCGATGTGATGCATATTGTCCTGCTTCCCTTTGTTTGAGCGTATTTCAATCCGGCAATGACGAATGGTGTTCTGCCCGATGCAGTGATACCAATCACAGCATCTCCCGAACTGAGTCTTCCCCGCTTCAGCCTCTCAGGTGCATCGCTCGTGCTGTCTTCGGCCCCTTCAACCGCCCTGAGGTATGCCTTTGTGCCTCCGGCCATAATCGCCTTGAACTGACTCCGCGGGAAACCGAATGTGGGTGGCAGCTCAGCCGCATCAAGAGCAGCGATTCTTCCACTTGTTCCCGCACCCAGAAGAAATATCCTGTTGCCCGAGTTCACGGCTGCAGAAACTGCCTCTGCTGCCCGGCAGATATCAGGCAGCGCCTCCCTGACAGCTGAAGGGACTGTGAAATCCTCCTCGTTGATGGCTCTCATGATTTCTTCCGTGGACATGCTGCTCAAATCCCTTGTCCTTGCATTCTGCATTTCGGTCGAAATGCCCTTTGTTCCCGACGCTGACCCGGCCATCTTTGAACAGATCATTTGAGGTGATACATTTTGATTGTTGTCCAGACACTGAACCGCAAATGGTAATTATCGGACAGCTCATCGACGGATGAAAATGGCTGTAAGGGTTTCTGTTGGTATGGCCGATCTCATGTCTGAACCACAGTTCCGATCAGAAAGGGTCGACCATGCAGTTTATGGGCAGGTGGTCGAAGTTATCCGGGAAGAGGACGACTTTGCCAAGGACATTCTCCCGGACGGCTATACCGGCTACATGTTGAGAAATGGCCTTGGGGAATGTAGCCGGGGGGGCAGGATTCAAGATAGCCATAACCTTTAGGATTGGCGATCTGAGACTTCCGGCGGGTTCTCTGTTGACAAATGACGATATATTTGAAGTGGAAATCCCGGATGGCTATTACAGACCGATGGGATTCAGACTCAACCCTCTGAAGCTTGCTGAACAATACCTTGGTGTTCCGTACCTTTGGGGGGGTGTGATTGAGTTTGGAATTGACAGCTCTGGCCTTGTTCAGAGAATCTTCTCCTTCAGCGGGAGGATACTGCCGAGGAATTCAGGAAACCAGGAGAAGGTTGGAACGCATGTCCCAGGCATAGAGGAGTGCGGACCAGCAGATCTCATCTTCTTTCCCGGTCATGTCGGCTTATGCAAGGGCGGAGGTCTGATGATACACGCAAATCTCCATGGTCAGCGAGTGAGCATAACAGATATGCTACAGAAAAGCGCATATGCCAGGCGCCTGAGGGAGACCATTACCTCAATCAGGCGAATTGAAGGCTTGGGAAAGGAGACTGAGAATGAGGATTGACTTTCAACTGCTGAGGAAGACATGCACCGGAATTCACGGGGACTGGTTGATTGATAATTGATGATGTGAACGTCTTCAGCAACGGATCTCTCATGTACGGTTCTGTGGAAGCCCATGGAGGCAAGATAACAGGAGTCGAAATCACTTCGGAAAAGAAGGAGGGAAAGAGGCTCCTTCTGCCCGGTTTCATAGACATACATCTTCACGGTAGCTGCAATTTTGACTTCCTGGACAACAAGAATGCGATTTCACGAATTTCGAAGTGCCTCGTCATGAACGGTGTTACAACTTTCATGCCAACTCTTGCTTCGGCACCAATGACGACAATATTGGTCGCGCTGAGGAACTGGATGACTGAAAGCGCAGAGGGAGCCGACCCATGCTCGATTCATCTGGAGGGACCTTTCCTCAGCAGGGAGATGAAGGGTGCACAGAACCCGGAATTCATGCGCCCGCCAAGCATAGAAGAGCTGAAGGAATACAGCCGGATTACAGACGGCGGCATCGGGCTTGTCACACTGGCCCCCGAACTCCCCGGAGCGATGGAATTCATAGACTACTGCAGAGAGCATTCCATCAGGACATCAATAGGTCACACCGCGGCGAATTTAGAGACTGCTTTGAGGTCGTTCGAAAGAGGGGTGACAATTGTGAATCACACCTATAACGCAATGACGGGGCTGCATCACAGAAAGCCGGGGGTCGTTGGAGCGGCTTTGACCGAAGACAGCGTGTACTGCGAACTCATCGCAGATGGCATCCACGTCTCTCCCGCTGCGGCACGAATACTAACAAGGATGAAACCTGCAGACAAGATTATCCTGGTGACTGACGGGATAAAAGCGCAAAACAGCGGCGATGGCGAATTCCACACTGAAGCGTTTGACTTCAATGTGAAAGATGGCGTGGCCAGCTTGAGGGATGGCACTCTTGCAGGAAGCACCCTGACTATGGACAGGGCTCTGGGGAACATAATGCGTTTTGCAGGGATCGGGCTTGAGCATGCAGTCCCCATGGCCACTGCAAACCCTGCAAGTGCAATAGGCCTTAACGACAGGGGCTCAATTGAGGAGGGGAAACGGGCCGATCTTGTCCTCTTGTCACCATCACTTGAAGTGAAAGAGACGTACGTGCTGGGAAAGGAAGTGTACGGCACAGGGTAAGCGGCGCACGGGGAACATGCCCGGACGATTGCTGGACGGCACACGTGTTGTTTACAGTAGGAAACTCGCAACTATGTTGTTGAAGAGCCTCCTGAACCTCAGAATGCCGGGACTGTTGCGTGAAGGGTGAACCCTGTTTGTGAGCAGTATTGAGCAGACCCCCGAGGGAATGTCCATCCATATCATTGTTCCAGTGAAGCCCGTGTGGCCGAAGCTGCCGGGTGGAAAAAGATCTCCAAAGGGTCCGATGTTTCTTCCTGTATTGAGCTGCCAGCCAAGGCCGAATGTGCCATTGATTGCAGGTCTGCGCTGCCTGATCATCTGTTCAACAGAAGAGGTGGAAAGTATGCTGCCTCCCTCATATGCGCCATGCCTGAGGATTGAACTCGCGAATAGATGCATATCCAGTGCGGTGGAAAACAGTCCGGCATGACCTGACACTCCGCCCATGAAATATGCATTCTCATCATGCACTGTTCCAAGGCATAACCTGTCAGGATAGACCTCCGTGGCCACAAACCGTTTCTCAAGTTTCCTGTCAGGATTGAAAGAGGTGTCATTCATTCCGAGCGGTTTGAAGATGTGGTCCCTGCAGTATGCGTCCAGGGTTGTGCCTGTTATCTTCTCGATTATCCTGCCAAGGAGTATGTAGTCAATATCGCTGTACACCTCTGCAGTGCCGGGTTCATACATTCGTTGAAGCGCCGCATGCAGGGATGAAATGACGTTGACAACTTCCGCCTGGTTCTTGGCAGTGTTCTGGAAGGGATACACTGCAGCAAATCCCGAAGTGTGTGCCATCAGGTCTTCGATCGTGGCCTCCTTGTTTGTCCAATTTCCGGAGTATTCATCAAAATGATCGCTAACCTTGTCTGCAAGTGTCAGTTTGCCATCTTCGATAAGCTGGAGAGCAGCTGTGGTGGTTGCAACGACCTTTGTAAGAGACGCCATATCAAAGATGGAGTCGGAGGAAAGCGTTCTCTTTTCCGGCGTAATCATTGAATTGCCGAATGCACCTTCATATTCGATTTTCCCCTTCTTTGTGACAAGCGCGACACCACCGGGGAAAATGCCGTCCTCAATCCCCTGTTTCATAAGAACATCGAGCATCGAGCTCAGACTCTTGGCCATCTGAATCCTCCGTCCTTTGTGGTGCATAGATACTGCGCAAGGCTAAATCATTTGCCGGGGAGACTATACAACTCCCGAAGGGCACGCCGCAGATTCGGGAAAAATATTCCTCTTTCCAGCCCCTGATGATACAATTATGTACAGGAATGTTACATCTTTGGCGCATGGCTATGAATATCTACTGGGGTGACCCGCACGGCCATTCCGGGTATTCTGAGTGCTATTGGAAAGATACCGATTTTCCTTCCATAGACCCGATTGAATACTATGCCAATGCAATGAAGTATGGGAAACTGGACTTCGCCACACTGACCGATCACGATCTGAATCTTTCCAGCGAGGAGTGGAAGGCGATAGTAGATGCCACAAACGAGTCAAATGTCAACGGGAAGTTTGCCACCATACTGGGCTATGAATGGACTTCTGCCAAGTACGGACACCAGAACATATATTTCTCAGGCGATTCCGGGAAGCTCATCAAATGCAGGCACGGTGACTCAGGCAACGGTGAACTTCCCAAAATGGCTCTCTGGTCACCGTCCCAGCCAGCAGACTGGATGGTACCGACGACCCTCTGGAAATACCTGGAAGGGAAGGGAGGAGACATTATCACAGTGCCGCATCACGTAGGCGTCTCCCAGATGCCATATGACTGGAACTACCACAGCACTGTGTTCCAGCCGGTCACCGAGATAACATCGCTGTGGGGCAACTTTGAATCTCCCGATACAGATATCGATCATGGTATTTCCGATGTGCTGCCGGACAGATATGTAAGAGATGCGCTCAACAGAGGCTACAGGCTTGGTTTCATAGGTGGAGGGGACAGCCATGACGGTCATCCGGGCGAAAGAACCTTCGGTAACAGGAGGAAGAAGAACTTCGTGGAGGGTCAGAATGTCGGAAGCAACCCTATTGGAAGGAGCGCAGCGGACTACATATCAACAGACACAGCCAATACACGAGGCCTGACTGCTGTAATCGCCCCCGAACTCAGCAGGGATGCAATATTCGGCGCCATAGCAGAGAAGAGGTGCTATGCAACTACCGGTGCCAGAATAATTGTCGATTTCACCGTAAATGGCAGAGTAATGGGTTCCGAACTGCTGGCCGGCAACAGCGACATTGCACACATAAGCATCAAAGTGAAGGGGGAGGGAACACTGAACAGAGTTGAGCTAGTCAAGAACAACGGGGTTGCTGCAAGGTGGGCTCCGAAATCCTCCTCATTCGCAGCCGAGATCACGGACAGACCGGGCCCGGGAGTCACTTGGTACTATCTCAGAGTCCTGCAGAAAGATGGGCACCGGGCATGGAGCTCACCCGTGTGGTTCGAAAGAAACGGCAGATCGCCTTCCTTCACACTCAAGAGGAATGGGCTTGAAGTCATAAACAGCGGAGAGGGCATTGCTTTCCCGCATATTGCCTCATTTTACTCTTCTAATCCGAAAACCATCATGGCGCAACGTAACCCGGGTAGCAGGAGAAGAACCGGATACAACTTCACCACTGAGTACTTGGGGGCTGACGAGTTTGTAGTCGGCATCGATGTAGTTGCGGGAGAAGAGGAAGCTGCTTTCTCAGGAGATGTGGAGGTATCCGGAGCGTCAATGATGCGCATCAAAGCGGAAAACCTGGTCACTGTGAAATACGGGGGCGACCTGTATGCAATGAAAGGAAGCAGGGCATCGTGGCACTTCGCTGCCGTATCAGAGAGAAAATCTGTCCGCCTGCTCATAAAGGCAAAGAAGATGTCTTCACTTCTTTATGAAGCGGTCCCGAGGATCGATGGCAAACCCGCACCGGCAGTCTGTGTGGATGGGAGGCAGCTGGAGCCGAGAGAGTACATGTCAGGATGCTTCCGCGTTGAGCTGCTTCGCTTCTCCGACAAGCTCAGGCTTGGTGCCAGGACTCTGTCCTCAATCAAAGGTCATTCGAAGAAATCGGTGCCAGTTCCCGAAAGAACGAGATACGTCATTGTGAGGCCCGCAGACGAGGAGACATCCCCCCTGAAGTGGCCCGAGGAAAGGCTCTTCTGAAACTCCAGGCGACTGAGGAAAGTGAAAGATATCACCAGACTTGGGCAGACAGTGCTTTCCGGGGTAAGGAGGATTTACGGGTGCGCGTCGTATGCCCTCTCAGTTGACGGAAAGACGTTGGCCAGCGGGGCGGCGGGATCCCTCGGTCCTGATGGCGGGGGCAGGGCCGGAACGGAGACGCTGTATGATCTTGCATCTATTACCAAGATATTCACTGCCATCCTCGCCATGCAGTTCATTGAAAGAGGAGAACTCAAGCTTACAACCAAAGCAGTCGAGGTGCTTGGAAGAAAGGCCGGCGAGCAAATTGCCGGAGTGACCGTGCATGAACTTCTTTCACACATTTCGGGCCTTGCACCT
This sequence comes from Thermoplasmata archaeon, assembly GCA_021817225.1. Taxonomy (GTDB): domain Archaea; phylum Thermoplasmatota; class Thermoplasmata; order Sysuiplasmatales; family Sysuiplasmataceae; genus JAJZXY01. The sequence goes on along the minus strand of JAKAVR010000021.1, from coordinate 7,598 downwards.
CTTAGAAATTCGATGAAGAGATGCAGTTCAAGGGATAATGTGTTCGGTGTTTTGAACAGGAGTGAAAGGTCGGGAGCCGGAAGAGGAGTCTACAGTGATCTCGGGTATATGCTTCTGGGCGAAATACTGGAGGAGATTTCTGGCAGGAACCAGGACTGGCTTATGAGAAACATGATACTCTCACGGACCAGGACTACATTGCCTGTCTACTCTCCGCTGCCTGCCAGCAAGTGCGCACCCACGGGCTATTCGAGCATAAGGAGAAGAGAGCTCAGAGGCGAGCCACACAACGAGGTGACAGCGAAGATGGAAGGTGTAAGCGGTCATGCTGGTCTATTCTCGACTTCATCGGATCTCATCAAGATCGGCCACATACTGCTGGGAGACTTGCTCGAGGAAAAAGGCAGGCTGCTCACCGCAAGTTCGCTGAGAAGAATGACCACGCCAGTTTCCACGGTTCTTGACAGTCAGAGATACGGGCTCGGCCTAATGATCTCACCTGGAGCGATAACCTCTGCTGTCCCTGGAGTCCGGAAGCTCTTTGGCCATACAGGCCACACAGGAACGTCGATATTCATCGACACAAAATGGAAGTCCGTTTCAGTGCTTCTGACAAACAGAGACCAGGTGAACGGGGACCTCAAGGAAATGCAGCGCACAAGAGTGGCGTTCCACACGCAAGCCCTGGAAGAGGCAAAGCGGATCTCTATGCATGGCTGATCTGCTCCGATGAGTCTATCGCCATTGAAACGTGCCGAACAACTAAGTCACCCTGAAGGTGTTTGGACGCCATAACAGCGTCATAAAGCAAATTTCCGTGCTTTTGACTTTCGAGTGTTGCTCTTTCTTAATGTTGCGATAAACGCAAGCTATTAGTTTTCAAAATGGACAATTCAACGAAATATCTTAATAGCCTAGGGAATTTATCGCAGGCATGAAGGCCAAGTTGTTAGCCGCCGCGTTAGTGGCACTGTTTATTGTCAGCGGTCTCACGGTTGCAGTCGGAAATACAAGAGCCGCCACTGCACAAACACTCACCGTCGGGATAGTGAATCCGGGTCCCATAGAAACTCTCAATCCATTCTATCCAGGGGGCCAGTCGGCGACCGCAAACAGCCAACTGCTCGGTGTAATGTACCTTTCGCTTCTGTCACAGGATCCTAACGGCACTGTTGTCCCTCAGCTCGCCCAGAGCTGGACCGTCAATTCAAATGCATCAGTGTTCACATTCACGCTGAGACAGAACCTGAAGTGGTCTGATGGCCAGCCGCTAACAGCAAATGACGTGGTTTTCACCTTCAACGCCTTCATTCACAACGCTCTGCTTGACTCTTTCAACGGATTCATTGTTGGGCCACTCATTAAGAATGTAAGCGCGAGCGTGAACAACACTGAAGTGCAGTTCACACTCTACCACTCGTTCTCGCCCTTCTTGGAATATGCCGGTCTTGGAAAGGTGATTGTTCCTGCGCACATTTGGTCTCATGTCAGCAACATGACAAACTTTTCGAACGCAGGCAACCCGGTCGGTGACGGTCCGTTTGTTGTGACCAACTGGGTGCCCGGCAGTTCGGTCATAAATTACAAACCCAACCCGTATTACTACGGCCCCGCCCCCAAGATCGGTGGAATAGCCGTGCAGATACTCTCATCGACCTCAAACATAGCCTCGCTGCTCCAGACTGGCAGTCTTGCCCTTGCACAGCCTGCAACAAACCAGATATCAGCATTGACCGGCGTCAGCCACATGCATCTAGCCTTCTCGCCCGGGAACGCCATATTCGGCACCTACTTTGACCCCGCCGGGCTGCTCATGTTTGATGACATGCTTTATCCGTACAACATTACCCAGGTAAGGCAGGCAATTGCCTATGCCATTAACAGGACGCAGATTGTCCAGCTCGGATTGAACGGATATGGGACACCAGGCAGCCAGGGACAGTTGCCGAATTCACTTACCCAGTGGATACCCAACAACCTGCCCAACTACACATTCGATCCGGCTCATGCAAGACAGATGCTCCTCGGCCTTGGCTTCAAGAACGGAACCAACGGTTTCCTGACATTCCCGAATGGCACTGCTTGGACGCCAAAGATCCTCGACACCGGAGGGGCCAACAGCAATGTGGTTTCGGTCATGGTCCAGAACCTCCAGTCTGCTGGCATCGATGCATCCGAGTCGGTTGTAACCATTGGGAGCCTCGTCTCCGCGCTGGAATATGGCACCTTCGACATGGTACTGTTGACTACAAGCAGACCGCCGATACCTGACTTTGTGCTTGGTGTCTTTGCACTGAACACAACTACACCAATCGGTCAGCAAGAACTCAACTACCACGGATGGACAAGGTGGACGAACAGTACTCTCTGGAACGACCTGCAACAGGCAAGACAGGTCGGCACCTTCAGCGCCCAGTACCAGCTCTATGCCGACGCACAGAACATACTTGCGACTCAGGTTCCGCTTATAACACTCTACTATGGCAATTCCATTTGGGCGTACTCAAATGCAAGCATCCAGGGGTGGAGTCCGGCAACTCAGGGCTACCAGTTCCCTCAGGCCACTTTGCTGACTAGCCTTTCAGGAGGGGCGACATCAGCAGCGCCCGACTACACTTATGTATATATCGGTGTTGGAATAGTGGTCGCTGCAGTCGTTGCCGTGGCAGCCGTGGCACTAATGAGAAGAAGACAAAGGTAGTTGTGTTTGAGAATATCCGGCAAATACCTGATACGGCGTTCAATCTACGCCGTCCTAACCTTTTTCATAGCGCTGGTGATGATATTTATCATCCCGCGCCTTGTTGCCGTCAATCCTGTTGATATACTGGCGGCATCGCAGCAGTTTCCACCTTCGGTGACGAAGCAGCTGATAATCCAGTTTGGGCTGAATCAGCCTGTCTATGTGCAATTCGCGCTGTATCTGAAAAATGTCCTGCTGACTTTCCCTCCCAATCTTGGCTACTCGTACGAGTACTATCCTACATCCACATACCAGCTCATAGCGACGGCACTTCCATGGACACTCTTCCTGGTCGGCTCTTCGGTAGCCGTCTCTGCCCTTGTGGGTACATTTGTCGGACTGTATGCAGGCTACAGGAGAGGCAGCATGCTCGACAGGACTATCACTTACAGCTCTATGACGCTCAGAGCTCTGCCCTATTTCTGGGTGGCGATACTCTTCCAGATTCTTTTTGCGGTTGTGTTCAGGATATTTCCGGTTGCCGGGGCATACTCGATACTTGACACAAGTCCAGCCTTCTCGCCGGAGTGGACTCTGGATGTCGCCTATCACAGCATGCTCCCCATGATTACCCTAGTCGTTTCGACAGCACCTGTTTACGCCATCATAATGAGGAACAACGTGGCGGATCTCGTCAGGGAAGACTTCATGAATGTTGCAGAGTCAAAGGGACTGAAAAAGCAGAGAATCCTGATTTCCTACGCGCTCAGAAACGGAATACTCCCTGTGATAAGCATCATAGCGGTGAACTTCGGCTATGTTGTCGGTGGCGCATTGCTTGTCGAGATAGTTTTTGGCTATCCCGGGATTGGCACATTGCTCTTCAACGCCATTCTCGGTCATGACTACCCAGTGATCGAGGGCATCTTCTACATACTGGCAATCACCGTGATTCTTGCCAATTATTTCGCGGACTTGATCTATTCTCTTGTGGACCCGAGGATTAGATACACATGAACGTGAAGAGACTCATGGTAAGCGCTTCGGGAGAGGATACCTTCCTGAAGAAACTCCTGTCCAATAAAGCAGCAATTGCCGGGCTGGTGATCCTGCTTTCGCTTGTGGTGATCGCCCTCCTTGCCTCGTTCCTCTCGCCATATGCACCCACAGCGCTCGTTGCAGAGCCTTACCTTCCACCCAGCTACTCGCACCCGTTCGGTACAGACGGGCTTGGCAGGGATATATTCAGCCAGATGATACACGGCACCGCTCTTTCTCTTGAAATCGGTTTTGTTTCGGCTGCAGGCATCACAATCCTTGGAACCACAGTCGGAATTATATCTGGTTACTTTGGCTCCTATGTGGATGAGGCGCTTATGCGCATAGTAGATGTCCTCCTTGTCATCCCATCCATCGCATTCATGATTTTCGTCGCGGTGATACTTGGACCAGGATTAGAGTCGGTGCTTATTGTCATAATTGTATTCGGGTGGCCGCCAATGGCAAGAATGATCAGGTCGCAGACACTCACGCTGAGGGAGAGAGAGTTTGTTGAATCTGCAGTCGTAAGCGGTGCGCCGAAATGGTACATACTTGGAAGCATGATCTTTCCAAACGTGATTTCACTCATTATAGCGAACGGAATTCTCGCGGTGATATACGGAGTCATAGCGGATGCGTCGCTTGCATTCCTCGGACTTGCGTCAACAAAGAATTACAGTTGGGGAACTGTTCTCTACAATGCGCAGAACGAAGGAGCTGTCTTCCATGGAGGAATAGCCTGGATACTCGCTCCCGGCATTTTCATTGCGCTCACTGGAATCGCGATCACACTGATAGCACGGGCGATAGACGACATAACGGATCCCAGGTATTCTGCGGTGGGGAGATGATTTTCTGTTAGTGGAGATAAGCAACCTCAGCGTCAAATTTCCCTCCCTGAAAGGTGAAGTGACCGCGGTAGATGGCATTTCACTGAGCATCGATCAGGGGAAGGTGCTCGGTCTTGCAGGTGAGTCGGGATGCGGAAAGACGACTACGGGGCTGACGCTGCTCAGGATGATAAGGCCACCAGGAGTGGTCGAGGGAGACATAGAATTTGCAGGAAGAAACCTGCTCTCCCTCTCTGATGAAGAGTTACGGAGATTCAGGTGGAAGGAAGTGTCGATGATATTCCAGGGCGCCATGAACAGCCTGAATCCCGTGAAAATGGTGGGCAGCCAGATAGCAGACTCTATTATGGACCACACAAAGAAGACGAGGCTGGAAGCTCTCAAAATGTCTGCCGAGCTTATCCGCCGGGTCCGCCTGCCGCCAGACAGCATACACAAGTACCCGCACCAACTGAGCGGCGGCCAGAAGCAGAGGATTGTAATTGCGATGGCCATAGCGCTACAACCAAAGCTAATTATTGCAGATGAGCCGACAACAGCGCTGGATGTTGTATCTCAGGAGAGGATACTTGATCTGCTGAAGGACATTGTCAGCGGCGGCTCTTCGACCGTCCTGTTCATTTCACACGACCTTTCCGTACTTGCAAAAATGTGCGACACTATAGCAATAATGTATCTCGGCAAGATTGTTGAAATGGGCAGCACCAGGGACGTCCTGGCATCTCCTGCCCACCCTTACACAAGCGCACTGATTGATTCAAACATCACGATAGAAAGCATGAACTCAACTGTGGAATCCATCAAGGGCTATCCACCCGTCCCCATAAACCTGCCAACGAACTGCAGGTTCAGTGACAGATGCCCATTCGCAACTCAGGAATGTTTCGACAGCGAGCCACCACAGGTGGACCTGAAAAATGGCCACGTCGCCTTCTGTTACCACCCGAGGAAAGAAAATGGAAGATGAAGCACTTCTGGAACTCAGGAATGCGACAGTCACATTTGAGTCGAGGAACAGAAGGATAAATGCACTGGATAATGTCAGCATCAGGATAGGACGCGAGGACAGGCTGGCCGTAGTAGGTGAAAGCGGGGCGGGCAAGACCACACTGGTACGGTGCCTGATAGGACTCACGAGACCTTCGAACGGATCTGTGATCTTCAAAGGCAGGGACATACACAGGAGCGGCAGAAAGACGCTGAAGGAGTTCAGGATGTCTGTGCAGATAATATTCCAGGATCCTTACGGCGCAATGAACCCAAAGCACAATATGCTCCAGTACATCACGATGCCCCTGAAATTCCTCACAGGCGATATGACAAGGATGGAAATGGAAACAAGGGCGGAGGAGCTGCTTGGATATGTCGGGCTGAAGGAGGATGTCCTGTGGAAATATCCTCATCAGCTCAGCGGCGGCCAGAAGCAGAGGGTTGCCATTGGCAGAGCCCTCGCAAGCGATCCTGAGTTTATTATAGCAGACGAACCGACAAGCATGCTGGATGCTTCTGCTGCAGCGGGAATACTGAACCTGCTGAAGAAGCTGGCAGATACAAGAAAGATGGGCTACGCAATTGTAACCCACAACATGGGGGTGGCTGCATACTCGTCCAGGGACATTTACGTAATGTATTCAGGAAAGGTGATAGAGCAGACTGAAACAGCCGCACTCGTATCATCGCCAAGACATCCATATAGCAAGGTGCTGCTGGACCACGCGCCACGAACACTCTCAAGCGTGTTCGCCGAAAACAGCAAGGGTGTAAATCTGAAGGGAGATTCGGGGGAACACGATCCCTGGGCCGAAAAAGGCTGCAGATACATGCAGCTTTGCACTAGGGCAGTTGAACGTTGTGCATCGGAATTCCCGCCACTGGCAGGGAATGAAAGTGGCAGGTACGCATGTTTCAACCCGCTTGAGAACGAGCTGAAGAGAGGTCAGTAACTGTCAGGATCATAGGGCTGCACTGGACGGTCGTGGTCATAAAGCCCGATCCAGTTTCCATCCGGGTCCTTCACAAAGCCAATGTGCATTGTGAATGTGCTGCTCAGATGCTGTGTCGATAGAGTTTCCGGCAAGGACACAATCTCTATCCCCTTCCCTGCAAGCCGCTTCTGCATCTCGGCCACGCTGTCCACCTTGACACCGATATGGTCCAGCCCCTCCCCAGGCTCGTACTTCACAGCATACCTGGAACCGTCGGCATACCAGTTCAGCTCTATCCTCTGTCCAGAGACTGCGTCCCTGAGAAGGGCGTACTTTCCTCCGCCCTTTTCCGAAAAATCCCCTTTCCTGACAACTCTGAGCCCAAAGACTTCCTGGTAGAAGCGGATAGACCGCTCAAGGTCCGTGACCCTGATACCAAAGTAGCTTATGTACATCGATGGTGAATGCTGCATCAGAGATTAAGACTGCGCCGCCCACCAGCAACGTGGTCGTTGCATTGTGGATTAATGTGATGCGCAATTATCCACCCGCAATTCCATCCCTTGATGAATCTGTGCCCCTCCAGCAGCAGTTCAACGCCGCCGCCTGCAAGCATCCTCATTCCCACGGGGCTCCTATGGTAACTGGTGATTGTATGCAGTTCAGTTCCTTCGGCTATGATTGGGATGGAGTAGCTCATTTCATTGCTATTGAATTCCGCCTTGAGGTACCCTGCACCCCATTCAGTAACTGTGAGGGGCGTGTGGCCACTGAAGTGACGGAACCGTTCAGCTGAGTCCGTCCCCTCTTCGCTGCCATGGAATAGCCCTATGCAACTCTGGGCCTATTCAACAGCGCCAACTTTTAAACACTATTGAGGGCTTTCATATACAGGTATATCTAAGAAACTCGCTGACTGGGCACGGAAACAAGGTATCAGCTACATCACCGCCTATCGCTGGTTCAATGCTGGAATCCTCCCTGTCCCGGCACAGCAACTGCCGACGGGGACGATTCTCGTGCAAGAAGTCCCCATCCCGACGAACACGGTCGCGCTCTACGCTCGCGTATCGTCCACGGAGCAGAAGCCGGAGTTAG
>JAKAVR010000020.1 GCA_021817225.1 Thermoplasmata archaeon | reverse complement strand
CCTTCTTTGTCGTCATGCTGCCACCTCCCTGTCATTGCTTTCCGGCTGTTTGATCCTTTGCATTCCGCCAGGCTCGAACGCTCGTTCGCTTCGCTCACTCGCTCTAAATGTCCCCCTTGACCTCCATTCCGAGTCTCCACACCTGATATGTACGGATCTAGTGGGGTGCAACACAGCCTGTCCGTCGAGTGGACGAGGCACATTATTCATGAGTTCAACGAGAAGGGCTTCGACTCGCTGAAGCCGCTGCCGAACAGGGGAGGCACAGGCAGACCAAGGAAGTTTATAGACGAGATAAGGCTCGAAATGGTGAACATGGCACTGACACCGCCATCCTCACTGGGCTATCCATTCACAACATGGTCCCTGAGGAAGCTCAGGGATGCAATAGTGGAGAAGGGCATTGTTGCGGACATCAGCATTTCCAACCTCCAGAATTTTCACAGACGGTCTTTTTTTTTCACAGAATGAAGACTTTTTTCACAAAGGCCGGTTTTTTCACAACGCCACCAGCGTAGTAACTATTAAATATAATTGTGAATATATGTCTGACACAAGAGGTCGCTTAGACCCTCAGGTAATATCATGGACGAACAGGATCTCGAGAAAGTCACAATAAGACTACCCCCACGCTACCTCAAAGCGCTTGACTTCCTTGTGAAGGTTGATGACTTTCCCTCAAGATCCGAAGCGATACGATCTGCAGTCCGTGACCTTATCTATCAGAGGGTCGACACAGTCATGGACAAACTCAAGAAGCTAGCTGAAGCTGACAAGTCACTTGCAGAGATGGAGGAATTCGAGAAGAAGTTCCTCAGCAAATAGAAAGAGGGACCTTGGAAGGTGGAATGTTCGGGCCAGAAGGGATGGGATGCACTCAGGGATTTGGCTCCTATTGAACTAAATCCGCCTTTCTATTTTTTTGCAGACAAGTCTGTCCAACTCATTCAGCCGATATAACCGAGGTCTTCCCTTCTTTCGCCAATGCCTTCGGGGCCCTGCTGCGTCTCCATATCCTTCAATCTCGCGGTGATCTGGTCAATCTGCTGCGCCTTGTGCCTGAGTGCTTCATAGTCTATCTGGACGTCGAGTTTCCTGACAAGCACCTCAAGCACAACTTCGGCAGCCCTGGGATCAACAAAATAGCCCGAAGTCTCACCCATAAGGCAGACGCTCTGCATACCGTAAATCAGTCCAAGCCCGAGCAGCAGCCCGCTCGCTCCGACGATCCCGCTTCCCGGTTCTCCCTTGGAAAATACGACGCCAAGTTCCTTCATTTCCCGGATAAGCTCAAGGTCCGTGGCAGCACCCAGGACCCTTGGTTTGTCGACCATCTTGCCGATGCCGTATCCCCCAAGAGTGAATATTTTTGTGACACCGAGTTCCTTGACGATATTGAGGACACGGTCTGAAAGCATGTACTGCCCCTCCGGGGTGACACCCTGGTAGTCACCGACAAGAAACACAAGGTCGTTTTCCTTGTCAGAGCGCTGGACATAATACATTTCATTTGATACAAGCCTCACAAGGCCGTCATCCTTCACAATCACCTGCGGTGGAAAGTACTTCGATACGATGTCCACGAACTTCACCGCCTTGAGCTGATCTATGAGGTGCTCGGCCGCAAGCTTCCCAACGTTTCCGACTCCTGGCAGTCCCTCAATGAATATTGGATCCTTCAGCGATGGCTTTTCAGAAAACCTGACTTCAATGTCCTGCATTCTCGCTCCTTCCTTTCTGTAGCTGCTCCATTAACGCTCTTCTGTACTTTGCATACCTGTCGTCCGGCGAATAGCGCACAGGTATCGTCATTCGGGTTTTTTCCCCGTCCCTCGGACAAGCCTGCTGGAGGGTGTAGCCAAGGCATTTCGGACACTTCATCATGATACTGCGCAAACTTATCACCCTGCTGACTGCACGACTTCAATCCATTCGTTTACTGGCTGTGATTCATGCTTAGAGGGCAGACAGTATTTTAAGGTAGCGTGAGCGCATGTCACCTTGAAAGCAGACCATTCAGATCCAGCCATCAGGCCTGGTGCCTTGTGAACTTGCCTATTCCACCAGTTTTAATGACTGCCTTGAGCACCTTGTCGGAACTCTTCTTCAGCTCCTCTTCCGCCTTCTTGTAATCCGGAGCAGTGACCACGACCCTGTATTTCGGCGCACCTATGTACTGAATCTGAACGCTGAAATCCTCTCCCTCGAAAACACCCTCAAGCAGAGAGTTCCTGACATCCTCGACGCCGTCCGGTTTTGAAGAACTGACTTCCAGAATGCCTTCCACTTTCACCTGGCTACTTGTAATGTTCTCTTCGGCAATCTGGACGAACTGTTCGACCCAGTTACCAGTGAGATGTGCCTTCTTCAGAGCATTCTTGTCGTTTACGGCCGCCTCGAGCGCTCCATAAAGCGACCCAAAATTTTCAATCAGCTTTGTGCCAACTTCGTCGTAGAAGGCGCCTGGTTCGGCCTTGAGTCTCTCTGCAAGTATGTCGATGATCTTCCTTGCCTTGTTCTCGTTCTTCCATTGCTGGATTTTCTCTCTTCTCTGATGGTCATTGACCTGCTTGAAACTGAGGTTGACATGCCCCTTTGCCCTGTCCACCTCTACGACTTTGCAGACTATCTTCTGCCCTTCCTTGACGTAATCCCTTATGTACTTGACCCAGCCGGTTGCAATCTCGCTGACGTGGATGAACGCCTCGCGGGATCCGTATTCGTCAAGGGCTACAAATGCGCCAAAATTCTTGACGCTCTGGACGGTGCCTACAACGAGCTCACCCTCGTCCGGATATTCAGGACTGGGCGGCATCTTCCACTGACCTCACGAGCTGCCCCTTGAATTTGAGTCTGCCGCCCGTCGGTGTTGCAAGAGTACTTCCGCAAATCTTGCATGTAATCGCGGAAGTTGCCCTCTCGAAAGTAATCTGTTCGGAACTGCAGTCTGGACACTTGACGATAACAAACTTTGCCCTGTCCTTGCCTTCTGTCATTTGAAATCACTCCGTAAGTTCGAATTTCTTTGTCCGGAAGCCCGTCATTGGATATGCCTTCTTGCAAGTCTTGCACCTGAGCCTGAGAGCCAGCTTCTTTGTGGGCTTCTCCCTGCCTTCAGGTTTTGGTCTTGGAAAGCCACCGTATCCGCTCGTGACCCTTCTGAATCTCCTTTGGCCCTGCTTGAGTTCAGAGGCTTTTCGTTTCCTTACCCTTTCAACGTCATGAGGTGTATGTGAGAGGCAATGCGGACAATAAGCTTTTACGACCTTTGGCATCTTCAATTGGAACAGCTCCTGCAGTAGTTCTCCTTGTTTCATAAAATCAACTCATATAAAATGGTTATCGGTGCAGAAGGCGGTCCGAAGGCCAAATGCGACTTGCCTGACCCAGACACTCCTTTAGGAGTCTTTGCCATGATCCAGGCCAATAAGTCCCCTTCAGTTGCCTTCCAGACATTGCCGGATCAGTCATCCGGGAGGCTGCAGAACTGATCCATATCACTCCATTCAAGTCATGGCACCCGGCTTCTTGCAGCCTCGGCATGGACTTAATCATCAGGATGTTCTGACAGAACCGGAATGGTTGCATGTGCGCGCAGCGGAACTGAGTCAATCCATTTGATCCGTCACCTGAAATTTTTTAATATGTGATCGCAGCACAAAGACCCTGTGTTCTTCAGTCGTCACAGGGTCGATCATAATTTGTAAGTGTCCCTGAATATAGAAAGCAATTTATATCAGCGCCACTTTAAATCTGACCGACTCTGATGCCAAGCAGGGGTTTTACCAAACAGGATGAGATGCTTGTTGAGTATCTCATCAATACTGGCATGGCCAAGAACATGGCTAAGACACTCGTTTTTCTTAAGAAAAAGAACGAGACAACTTCTGTTGAGATTGAGACATCCACAGCGCTCAGGCAGCCCGAAGTTTCCATAGCAATGCAGGAACTGCGAAGGAGAAAATGGGTAACCAAGAGGGACATAAAGAAAGAAGGAAAGGGCAGGCCCGTCCATTCCTACAAGCTTTCAGTGCCTTTTGACAACATAATAAAACAGATTGAAGAAGAGGAGTCAAAAAGGATACAGAGAATAGAAACGAATCTCAAGAGCCTCAGAGAATACGGCACCAAGTGACTGGTGGCTCTGCTCACCGGGGTCTTAGTTGCACACTATCTCCTTTTCCTTTCTAGGACAGTCACTTCCCTTTCCCTGCCCACGAGCACTCTTGCTGCCATGCCCAGGAACATTCCATTGTCGATGACTCCCGGAATTGTGTTTATCCTGGAATGCAACTCATAGGGCTGGTTTATGGAGGAGAATCTGCAATCGGCTATGTAGTTGCCATTGTCCGTCACAAAAAGATGACCATCCTGCATTCTGAGCGTGACGGTGCAGCCCATATATGAGAGGTGATTTACGGTGCTAAGATAACCGAATTTCAGTATCTCGACTGGTATTGCTTCCTTCTCGCCAAGTCTTCCGACAAGTTTTGACTCATCAACCACAATTATTTCATCCTTGGTCGAGTATGCTATTATCTTCTCCCTCAGAAGCGCCCCGCCCTTCCCCTTCACAAGGTCCAGTGAAGGGTCCACCTCGTCGGCGCCATCTATTGTCACATCTATGACAGGATGCTCGTCCAGGCTGGAGACATTGATGCCCTCCGCCTCGGCGAGTGCCGTTGTGGCATCAGAGGTCGACACTGCTGTGATTTTCATCCCCGCCCTTACAAGCTTGCCTATCTTCTTGATCGCGTAGGAGGCGGTCCTGCCGGTGCCAAGACCGATGACCATTCCGTCCTTCAGATACTCGGTCGCTTTCTCGGCTGCCCTGCGCCTGTACTCTTCCACGGCGGGGTGGTCCAGCTACATCACCGCTCTCACTGCCTTGACGAGTTCCTCGATGACATAGCTGTTGATCTGTTTTCCAAGATCAGCCGTGGCCTTGGAACTCTCACCAATAATTCCCTCAGTCATGTATCTGCGCTTGTGCCTGGAAACCAGGAATGAGGGCGTGCTGTCTTTGCCTGAGGGCCTGGCCTCACCCACAAGGTCTGGAGCCAAAGCAAGCATCCTGCTTGTCTCCACAACGCCGCCGTGGCCATCATCAATAGGTATGGAGCCTGTCCCCCTGAGCCTGTATGCTATCTCATAATCGCACAGAGCCATCAGCTTGACATCCCCGAGATCGGCGACCTCTTCGCATGCGGTCCTGATCGCAGACATGTGGGCCTGGGCGCCGTGAGAGGAAATGACGACTATCTTCCTGACTCCGTTCCGTATCAGCTCCTTGAGTATATCCCGGACAATAAGCCGCAAAGCATCGAAGCTTATCGACAGCGTGCCTGGGAAATCCTTGAGCGATGACGACACGCCGTACGATATAGGCGGGAGCACGAGGCCTTTTACCCTCTCCGCTAGAGCCCTGGCAGTATAAAGCGCCTGAGTGCTGTCAGCGCACAGCGGGAGATGCTTGCCATGTTCCTCAGTAGCGCCGACGGGCAGAATGCAGATAGGGTCTCCCTTCAGTTCCCCTTCGAATGACTCGAAGGACATTTCATCATAGGCCAGTGCCATTGGGTCACCTGGTATGTTCAGAGACTACCCTTTTCATGCCGCTCTGCCGGTTTGCCGGCTGAAATAAGCTCGGTCCCGCATACCGGGCACTTCCCCTTCTCAAGCATTGTGTTTCCAAGGGTGTTCTTCAGCTCCCTTGTGATATCACTTATGCGGTCCTCGGGGATTGTTTTCAGGCACCTGGGGCAGTACATCGCTGGTGAATCGCTGACGCGTATAATATGATCGTTTATTGCACGGAGACAGATGCATGCGCCTGGAAAGGCATATCACACCCGGCCACATATTGCTATTGAATATGAAACTGGCAGCGCTCTACTCGGGCGGAAAGGACTCGACATACTCCACATTCATCATGGAGCTGTCAGGGCACGAAGTACCTTTCCTTGTTTCGGTACTGCCTTCGGATGCCGATTCAATGATGTTTCACACACCCAACATTGAGATTGTAGACGAGATAGCACTGTCAATGAGAAAGAAACTTATTGCCGCCAGGGCAGAAAAGGGGGAGGAGCTGACGGTCTTGTTTCGCCTGATTGAACAGGCAAAGAAGCAGGGGGCCGAGGGGATCGTTACAGGAGCAATACAATCCGACTACCAGTTCACTCGAATTGACATGCTGTGCCATGAGGCGGGCCTCAGGTGTTTTTCCCCCCTGTGGCGAAAGAGCCAGTCGCTGCTTCTCAGGGATATCATAGAGGCGGGTATCAGGGCGGTAATTGTCGCTACGGCTGCCGAGGGACTGGGAGTGAAGCACCTTGGCAGGGTAATTGACTGCTCTTTTGCTGACGAAATTGAATCGCTGAACAGAAAAACAGGCGTCAACCAGTGCGGGGAAGGTGGAGAGTATGAAACCATCACACTGGACAGCCCGCTTCACAGGGAGGCGTTGACCATCGCCGATTACACCACCGCGACAACAGGCCTTAGTTCCGTAATGAGAATAAGAAAACTTGAAAAAAGGAAGAAATTGTGAAAGAGATTGAAGCCGTCCGGTGCGATTACTTTGCCCTTATTACCGGGAGTGCGGTCGGTATGTTTTCGGCACCCAGCGGGTTGATGTAGTACTTGTCCGCAATCTGCTTCTTGTATTCAGGCGTGTAGTCTCTCCTGAACTTGTCAAACCGGAGCTTCTTGCCGGTCTTTGCCTCATAGTCCTTTGCGGGTATGGAGTACTTCCTCTGGACCTTGTCCCTGTACATTTCAGGAATGACGTTGAATGCACAGAAGGGCACAACCCTGCCGTCAGGCATTGCGTAGTGTATGTCGCACTTCTCGACCCTGTCCACATCGTAGTTGTACGGGTCCATGAAGTGCATGAAACCGATGAACAGGGATCTCTTGTGGAAATCCTTCAGTCCGTCGTAGTTTCCGCTCATCAGTGCCTTCATCAACATGCGCTTAATGTGCAGCTCGGGCGGCACATGGTCATAGTCAATGAACGAGTTTATCTTTGATATGACCTGAAGAGCTGCCTTTGCCCTTGCGAGCTTCTTGTTCTTTGCGTTGTTGATGTCGTCCGCCCTTTCCTGGAGGTAGTCGAACAGCCCATCGACATCGATGAACCTTGTGACAGGGACAAGCTTGTTGTCGTCTGTCCTGAAGACATAGGTTCCTGCGCCGCAGGCGAAGTGTATCGACAGCCTGTATTTGTCCTCGCCAGTGAATGCCTCTATGAAGTTGGTGAGTTTTGTGGTGGATGGGACTGTGAAGAAGTCCTCCTTACCAATTTCACCGTTTGTCTGCTCTTCGATCTTCTTGATGCATCCAGGAATGGTGACACGCTGCATCTCCCTCTGCTTCTTGGGCATCCTTCCGACAAGCGAGACCGGCTGGAAGTTCACTGCCCTGACAACATCACTGTTGGTTGCACCGAACCTGAGTATTGCTCCAAGCTGATGGTCATTCACGCCGCCGATGACTGTCGGAACAAGAACAACCCCCAGCTCTGCCTTCCTGCAGTTTTCAAGAGCAAGCGGGGCCTCGTAGTAGTTCTTCCTGTTTACCTCAGGTGTTACGCCGTCGAAGCTCATGTAGACAACGTTGGAGCCTGCCTCTCTGACCGCCTTCACAAGCTCGGGTTTGCGGGAGAAATTGACCGAGTCAGTGTTGAGCTGGACATGCTCATACCCGATGTCTCTTGCAATCTTTATTATGTCAATGATGTCGTCCCTGAGTGTCGGCTCGCCACCTGTTATCTGGACGGCGTTGGCCCCTATGGGCTTCTCGTTTCTCATCTTGAGCAGCATTTTCCTGATCTGGTCCTGTGTCGGCTCGTAGATGGGCTCTCCTTCCTTTGCATAGAAGAAACAATACCAGCAGGCAAGGTCGCACCTGTTTGTGACCACAATGTTGCCCAGTCCGGTGTGTGACTTGTGCTTGACGCAGAGACCGCAGTGCTTGGGGCAATCTATCTTGGATGCCTTGAAGTCGACCTGCGGGTTGAGCAGTTTTATTCCGGGGTCCTTGTAGCGCTCGGCTGTGACATACATGTCGACGTCTTCCCAGTACTTGTCTTGGACAACGCCGTGTTCCCTGCACTCCTTGACCATGTTGACCATGCCGTTATGCGCATAGACAACAGCGGGAACCTTCATCGTGTCCCACTTCTTGTCTGCCGTGCACTCCGGGCAAAGGCTCATTGTTACCCTGAGAGGCCTCATTTCATCGGTCAGTAGATGCTTGAGCTCGCTCCAGGCTTCTGCCCTGGAATTGAACCTTGCATTCGGGCTAAGTTCGAAGTCCGGAATGTCCTCTTGTTCAGAGCTCACTACATGTTCCATTATTGTAGTCATTATTCAGCCCTAAGCTTCGAATTGGTGCGTTTGATTTAAACATTTTGTAGTTTTTGATGCTACATGATTGGCAGAACAAATGGCACAATTGGCTCCGGATCGTTCGGGAGCTTATTAACCTCAACACAATTGAGCATGTATCAGACTTTTCTCGATCAGGCGACAAAAAAGAAAACACCGCGCCTTGTGGAGGTGTACCCTGATAAAGTTTACCACCATAGGCAGCTGCCAGTGCACCGGCGTCGAAACAGGTGGTTCGCCGAGTTGACAAGTCAGTCCAGGCGCCTTGGCTGCTCTCATCGGATAAGTCACCACATTTTGACAGCCTCTCCCGCCACCAGGGGGAGAGAGGCTGCGGATGAGGGGGGGACGACAAGTTTAAGCTGGAGCATTGATTTCGAACCGAGACGAAAGGAGTGAAACGATGAAGGCACCTGAAAAAGGGACAAAAGCGCCAGACTTCAGCCTGACCTCGGGGGATGGGACTATTGCCAACCTCAATACAGTCATACAGTCGGGACCGGTGGTGCTTGTATTCCTCCCAGACATAAACCATCAAGATACAGGCGAGATAGTGGACAATTTCAGGGACGATTTCAACGAGTTTCTTGCGCTGAAAGCTTCGGTGATTGTGGCAATACACGCCGACGCTGCTTCCGTCCAGAAGTTCCATGACGAACACCAACTCAATTACCCAGTTTTCCCGGAACCAACCGGTGCCCTCTTCAGGAAGTATGGCGCAGTCGAGGGCCTGATTGTGAAGAAACCGAGGAAATTTGCCTTCGTAATAGACAGGGAAGGAGTCGTGACGAGACCGTTCAGAAGCGTCGATTCCAACAAGTTCAGCAGGCAGGCTCTTTATGCCCTGAGGGACCAGATGGGAAGGTCCGCGCTTAAGACAGCTGGCCAGACGTCCGGTACAATGCACAACAAAAAGTGAGTGACTTCCCCATGACACTGTACATAAGTGAACAGGACGTGGATGAACTGCTCACAATGAAGGAGACAATCGAGCAGGTGAGGATCGGTTTCGAGCTGCAGGCAGAAGGGAAGGTGGATGCGTTGCCAAGAGGCAGGGTAAGGACGGCCAAGGGATCGTTAAACATACTTCCAGTTGCTGTTGACAGCATAGGCTTTTCGGGTCTTAAGGCATATTACGGCAACAGGATTGATGCCAGTTTTCTTGTGATTCTCTTTTCAGTGGAAGACACGAAGCCAGTATGCATTGTAGAGGCAAGCAGGATGGGCCAGCTAAGGACAGGTGCGGCCTCAGGAGTGATGACAGACCTGCTGTCGAGGAAGGACGCCGAGGTTCTGGCTTGTGTAGGCACGGGTTACCAGGCGGAGACTCAGATAGAGGCGGTGACAGCCGTGCGTGACATTGACCGTGTCGTCGTCAGCGGCCGGTCGGCTGAAAAGGCAGCGTCTTTTTCGCAAATGATTTCGAAGAAGTACGGCCTGAATGCCGAAGGTGTGAAGTCATCGGGTGATTTCGGGCATATGGACATACTTGTGACAGCTACAACATCCAGGGACCCCGTGATATCAGACAGTTCCGTGCCGGATGACTGCCACATCAATGCAATTGGCGCAAACAGGATAGAGTCCGCCGAACTTGAGACGCCTACATTCTGCTCTGCAAAGACGGTTGTTGTTGATTCCAGGGAACAGGCGATTATCGAGTCAGGAGACCTTGTACGAGCGCTTCAGTCCGGTAATCTCGAGGAGGAGCATGTAAACGAGTGCTGGCAGGTCCTGGCAGGCAAGCTTAATCACAATCCCCATTCCACCACAGACAGGACGATTTTCAAGTCGCTTGGTATCGGACTGGAGGATCTCATCACTGCAAGATATGTCTACGAAAAAGCATTGAAGGAAGGCAGGGGAAAAGAGGTCTGAACAACAGGACCGCGACACTTGCGGATCCTGCACTGACAGGGAGTGCGGCCTGGGCAGTGTGCATACAGCACACCCACAATAAACTTAAAAGCTGAGTCCCGGATGTTTAGTGAACTGAACTGGCCATGACGAGCAATGTCCCTGAATACGGGTGTTAGAAGATGGGTGCTGGTGTCCATTTTTCATTCGGTGATCCGCTGCAGTCAATGGTCGATGAATATTCAGGCAGCAGCAGGGGTGAAACCCTGTGTGTCCTTCCCGATTCGTTTGCCGTCAGGGAAATGACTGATTACCTGCTGGAGAGGGACGGGTTTGTTGATTCATCCCTTTTCATGACCTTCGATGAGCTTTCCTCAAGGATTGTGCTGGAGGCAAGAGGGGTCAAGCCCGTAGTACTTCCCGACCAGCTTATTCAGCTCATCGCCAGGGAAATTGTTGATGAACTCGATTTCCGCGAAGGAAGCAAGAGCATTGGCGGCTTCGCGGATGCGCTCCTCAAGGAATTCAGGCCCCTATGGCCAAACATCATCAGTTCGGAGGGATCGGCCGAAGAATTGCTGAGAAAAGGTTCCGATGGAAGCAGTATGGAGAATGCCAGAACATCGATCCTTTCGGAGTTCAGCCGCGCGTACCGGGGGAGGATGAACCAGCTTGCAGAGAACGGATTTTACGACAGGTACCTCCTCGTTCACGACGCATCAAAAAATGCGGAGTGCTTGCTCCATACGGGAGTAAGGCGAATTGTGGTGGCAGGACTTGTATTTGCAGACAGCGTGCTCATAAAGCTCTTGAAGAACCTCGCATCGGTGGCCGAGGTGGCCATATTTTTCAGAAATACGGACATAGGCTGGCGCTCCGTCCAGGATCTCATGCGCGCAATCCCGGGAGTCACCAGCGGAGCAGAGGGGCGAGCAGCCGGCCACGGTGCCGCGATCAGAGATATCTTCGGTGCTCCCGACATGAGAAGGGAGTTGAGGGAGGTGGCCAGAAGAATAGTTGCTGAGCTGTCGGGCCGTGGTCTCGGCCAGTCAGACTTTGCGGTGGTGGCGAGATCTGCGGAGGAGTACAGGGAGGAGGCCATTGCCATATTCGGCGAGTACGGGTTGCGTGTTGACGGGGAGGGAAGGAAGAAGCTCGGCAGCATCAGGCACTACTCCTTTCTGGCATGTGTTCTGGATCTTCTCAATGGTCCTGTCACGAAGAGCAAGGTGATGCGACTGCTTGAACACGACTTTTTCGCTTCTTCCGGAGACAGGCTCGGGGAAGTTGAGGAATCTGCAGCGCATCTACCCGAGAATCTTCCAAACGGCGGAAACCTTGAGGCATTCGACCCGATCGGACCGGTGGGTGGCGTTCCCTTTTCCGGGTGGTTTCAGGCGCTCAGGAAGAAAGCATCGGGGCGCATGGCAATAGACTGTTGGGTCGTGTTTGCGAAGGAGATACTGCGTGCAGCCTCCACGGCTCTTCTGACAGGTGAGGAATATACCGGCAGCTCGGCGCTGACAGACGGTCTCCGCGAACTCAGTTCGCTCTCCAAAGCGGGGGAGATGGCGTTTACTGACGGCAAAATCACTCTTGCACAGTTCAGCGAGATGCTTGAAAGCTACGTGGACAACAGCTATTTCAAGACCGTTCAGGCAGGGAGTGACAGCATTCTCTTCACAGATGCGGGCCTCCTCTATTTCAGGAAATTCAGACATGTGTTCATGATTGGCATGAACGAGGATGTCTTTCCAGACAGGGTCAGGGATGGCGTCTTCCTGAGGCAGTCTGCCATCGATGCAATCTCCAGAAACGGCGTTTCCCTCCGTTCCTCAACGGAAGCCAGGAACTCGATTGAGGGTCATGCATTCGAAAGTGTTGTTGCCTCGTCCGATATTGTAACTTTCTCCTATGTATACAGTGATGAGCAGGGAAGGCGGATCCTTCCTTCCACATTTGTACTTCAGTTGATGGAAAAAAACGTGGGCAGGGAGGATCTGATTGAAAGTATAGAGAGTAAAAGCCTGGAATTCTCATCATTCTACCCGGAGGAAGGTGTGGTCTGGAATGCACGTGAAACTGAAAGGATTCGAGCCGCGCTTTCCTCGTCGGGAGCTGACGAGTCCGAAGTACTGAAGAATGCACCGGCTGAATTCATAACCGATATCGGTGGCATACTTGAGAGGAAGCGTATTGCAGACACAGATCCGCTGGAATGGGGATTCAAACAGGAGAAAATCAGGGAGCTGGTCAAGGACAGGATTCTCTCGGCGACTGACCTCAGCGAATACTCAAAGTGTCCCTTCAGATATGTTGCAACCAGAATCGTAAACGCAAATCAGACGCTTCCGCCCCTGAACCCCATGGACAGGGGGTCGCAGATGCACGAAATACTGCACCGGTTCTATGAGAAACACGGGCTCGACTTCATCAGAACGGGGGGGAAGGAGAAGGCGAGGAAGGCAATAGAAGATTTTGCAGACAGATACTTTGACGAACTCTATGGCAGGCGTGATAACAGGAACCTGCTTTTCACTGTGCATGTGGAGGAGGTGAAGGCATCTCTTTCGGCTTTTGTCGATGGGGAGGTGGATGCCGAATCAAGGATGGGTGGTGAGATAAAGGGGCTGGAGAAGAGGTTTGGATACAACGGTCAGAAGGCGTTCTCCCTCGGACAGCACAGGTTCAGGGGAGTGATTGACAGAGTGGAGACGGTGGACAGCAAGTCTGGCGAGATGATTGTATACGACTACAAGTCGGGAAGGCCGGACGGGCTTACAAAGAGATATTTCAGGGCGGGCAACAAGCTTATTGATTTCGGAATACCGCTTTACGCTGTATATCTGGATGAAGTAGAAGGGGCAAGACTCGCAGGTGCATTCTACTACATGCTGCTGAAGTCAGAGGGTACTCCGGACAAGGCGGGAATCGTGAAAAGGGATTCCATGGGCAGGCTGTTTCCCATCCAGGAAAGGAGGAGGGCGTACTTCTCCATACTTGGCGAGGAGCAGTTTGCAGCTGAGCTGTCACGCTACAGGAGCGAAATCACAGCTGTTGCAGACAACATCAGTGCAGGGAACTTCCCCGTTACACCCATGGAGGGCGAATGCGCGCACTGCGGGTATTTCACTGTATGCAGGTACGGAGGGCAGCTGAAATGAGACCCGATGCGGGACTCACCCTGACCGAAGAGCAGTCTGAGGTGGTGAAAGCAATCCTTGGGAGCGGGGATGTGGTCGCAAGGGCGGGTGCGGGCAGCGGAAAGACACGGACGCTTGTGGAGGCGTATGTGCTGCTGCTCAACTCCATGAAGAGCACAGCTAACCCCTTTGACAGGATACTTGCAATTACATTCACAAACGAGGCCGCCTACAATCTCAGAAAATCACTGTTCAGAAGGTCTGGAAATGACGTCAGGGCGCTGCTCACAGACAGTGTATCGACAATACATTCGTTCTGCAACACCATACTTGCTTCGCACCTTCTTGAGCTTTCAATCAATCCGTCATACGAGATTGCAGACGAGAACAGCATGCTGACCGAGTCGATGGAGTCTATTGAAGGAATTGTCTCTGCGCACCTGCAGTCAGACGGGGAACTGCGCGAGTTCATTTCTAATTACGGTTATGCCAACTTCGGGCAGAATTGCCTTGCGTCGTCGCTTCTCAGGATATACTCATCCCTCAGGCTGCGGGGTGTCATGCGTAAAGACCTGGAGCAACTGCTTTCCAGAGGGGTTGAGTCGCTCACTGCATTCTCCACGGCGGCTGCTTCTGCCGGCGACGGACGGCTTTCGAATTCGGGCGACCTGATAGAATTCATGAAACGCACGGCTGGTGTCCTTGGGAGGTACCTCTTGCATTTCTGGGATGATCTGGAGAGGAGAAAGAAGGAAAAGGGGCTGCTCACGTTCGATGATGTCCTCTACTACACATACCAGTTGCTGAGGGAAAACCCGGATATCTGTAACCACTACAGGGAGAAATTCGATTACATAATGGTGGATGAGTTCCAGGACACCGACAGGCTGCAGTACAGCATAATATCAATGATCTCACGGGATGGAAAACGCGCATTTGTGGGAGACCCGAAGCAGTCAATATATGAGTGGAGAAATGCCGATCCGTCCATAATGGAAGAGGTCGAGCAGGATATCCTGAGGCTCAACGAGGGGCATGTGCTCGGAATGAATGACAATTTCAGGAGCGCTCCAGGACTAGTTTCCTTCTTCAACCTTATTTTCCCCGACGTTTTTGGAAAAGGGAATGTGGAGTACGCGCCGATGAGGTGCGCAAACAGAGAACTCAGGGAAGGGGCAGAGCCCTCTGTCAGGATCCTCCTTCCCGGGGGAGAGGGCGCCGGACAGAGAAGGGAGAATGAAGCCGAACTCATTTGCAGCGAGGTAAGGAGGCTGATTGACACAGGAACAGAGGTGTTCGACGACGAGGCCGGAGCATACAGGAAGATATGCCTGAGGGACATTGCGGTGCTTTTCAGGTCAAGGGCACCGATCTGGACTTATGAGAGTGTACTGAGGGAGCAGGGAATACCGTACATACACGTCCAGAGTGATTCCTTCTTCGAAAAGAAGGAGGTGATGGATCTGCTCAATTACATTTACCATCTCGCCAGGCCCGAAGACAGTTACTACACGTTTGCGACACTCAGGTCTCCCATCTACGGCTGCAGCGATGACATTCTCCTGTCACTCTCGGCCAACAGGTATGAAATGACGAAAACATTAGGCACCGCCACCGGAGATGACAGGAAGAAGCTGCAGCTTTTCCAGACCATTGACGAAGAATACTCACACAACAGGAACAATTTCGCCCATATCGTGCTAAGGGATATCATTGAAAGGACAAGGCTCGACCTTGTCTACCTTGCCTCGGGGGAGGGAAAGCAGGCTTACGCCAACATACTGAAGCTCGTCGATATTGTAAGGGGGATGGAAAGCGATGGCCCTATCGGGATAAGGGAGGCTGCCAGAAGGCTGGAGGCAAGGTCTGAGGACGGCAGGGGTGAAGCGGAGTACCCGATGAACGACGAGAAGAGCGACGCACTCAGAATAATGACTGTTCATGCAAGCAAGGGCCTCGAGTTCCCTGTCGTATTTGTAGCAGACAGCTCCAGGACGGCACAGCCGGAGAGAGCAGAGACGTTCTACCATGACGAGGCAGGAATAATACCAGGCGTGCCCCGGCGATCGGCCCCAGGCATCGGTGAGGGAATTGAAAGAATAAACAGGGCCGCCTCTGGCAGAAGGAGAAGCCAGAAGGAACACGAGGAGAGGAGGATTTTCTATGTGTCCCTGACAAGGGCAAAGGAGATACTCTGTGCCTCACTTTTCGATATGGGAAACAGGGAGAGCAGAAGCTGGAACGGACTCCTCGGCGAAGTGGTGCCCGCATTTGCAGGAAGGGAAGTCGTGGAACTGCAGAGCGGCTGCAGGATCGTATACATACGGAAGGGCGCCACTGTGGGGCCGGTGGCTCCTGGAAAGAAGAAAGCGCAATGGCCGCTTTCCTTTAGCTTATACAGGGAACCTCAGGCAAAGCACGCCCTGACTGCAAGAGCCACTGCTGTCGCGGAGTATCTCGTTTGCCCTTACAGGAGAACCATGTCGGAGGGCGCCTTCCATACCACAGGCGATGAGGAGAATGCAGCCGCCGAAAGAGGAACGGCCGTGCATACTCTGCTCGAGGCATACGATTACAGCAGGGACAGCATGCCATTGAACGCCGACGCTCTGCACGCCGGGGTCGCGGACGCGGTGCAGACAGCAGGCAGGTTCGTCAATTCTGACTACGGCCGCGCTGCAAGAGACGCTTCCCGCAGCGGGAAGCTCAGGAGGGAGACAAATTTCGGACTGGCGGTGGGCAGGCACAGACTCTCGGGAAAAATCGACCTGTTTGTCCAGGCACCGGAAGAGTTTCTTGTCGTGGACTACAAGACGGGAGACATCAGGGCAAAGGGACCGGAGTATCGCAATCAGCTGATGCTCTATGCCCTGGCGCTGAAGCATCTCCACTCGCCTCCCGTATTCAGGCTTGTGACATTCGCACTCGACAATCCTGCAGAGACGAGGGAGTTTGTCATCAGTCCCGGCGAACTCGAATCGTTCGGAAAGAAGGCCGAGGCGACTCTCGACGGGATTGCCGAAGGGAGCAATGGCGCAATTCCTTCGCCGGAGAACTGCTCCGGGTGTGCATGGACGCAATCCTGCGGTTACGCATACAGGAAACAGGCTGACAACAGGAACAATGGCTACCACAACTAATAAGGCACAGTTGGTTGATAATAAACGCGTGTTGGAGACTCAGGAAAGTCACGCGGACAGCAGCAGAAGCTGCATTTATCTGAACAACATAAGAAAGGTGTACGGCAGCACCGTGGCGCTCGATGGCCTGAGCATCGATATTCCCCAGGGCGAGAAGTACGCGCTCATAGGGCCCAACGGGGCTGGAAAGAGCACGACGCTGAAACTTCTCGTAGGGCTTCTCAAGCCGGATTCGGGGCAGATAACGATCATGGGCCACGACCCGACTTCGATGGATGCAAAGCGGCTGATAGGGTATCTTCCCGAGGACGCGTCGCCCTACGCAACACTTAGCGTCAGGGAGAACCTTGAGTATGTGGGCGCCCTGCGCGGAGTGGATAACCTTGAGGAAAGGGTTTCCGGCCTCCTGGGTGAACTTTCCCTCTCGGAATATGAAAAGTCCAAGGTGGGCAAGCTGTCAAGGGGAAACAGGCAGAAGCTTGCTGTTGCTCTTGCAATAATACACCAGCCCAGGGTGATACTTCTTGACGAGCCGCTTAACTACCTTGACATACCCACCCAGGAAAAAGTGGTCGGAATGCTTGAGAGGCTCAACGCGACGGTGCTTGTCTCTACACACATAATGTCAATAGCCGAGAGGCTGACTGACGGCGCAATTGTCATCTCAAGGGGGAAGAATGTCTGGAGCGGCAGCATGGCCGAACTCCAGGCACAGGCCCACCCGACAGAGTCGATCGAAAATGTGGTTGTGAGGCTGATGACGGGTGTTGGGTAAGCTTGTCAAATTCCTGATAGTCACACGTTTTTCAAAACCGCTTGTAGCATTCATATTCATATTCCTTGCATACTCGGTGATTCTCGGAACACTCTACAGCAGCGTTGAGACAACGAACTCGTTCTTCAACTACTACCTTGTGGGAATACTGATCTTCCTTACTGTTTTCATGGTTTTTCTAGGCGGAGTGGCCCTGATGAAGTCGGACCTGGACTACCTCTTCACTCTCCCGCTGAACAGGAGGGAGCTCGTCGTCAGCCTTTACCTGATGCAGTTCATGGCAACCGGGATATCCTTCCTGTTTGCTGTCGGATATGTCCTTCCCTATGTCTCGGGCGGCCTTTTGCAGAAAGGCATCATGGCAGGAAACATAGCGCTGCTGGCACTGCTTGTGACATCGCTCAGCATAATCTCATTCAAGCTTGAAACGAGGCAGAAGGCGCTGCTCGCGACAATTCTTGGTGTATGGGCGATCCTGCCTATTCTCGGTTTCAACTACTCGTTCACATCCGTCTTCACGGGCAACATGACTGCCGGGACTTTCATAGTGATAGCCCTGAACATACCGTTCAACATATACGCGGTAAGGCAGCTCAGAGACATTGAGATCGGCTTCCTCAAAACCACTTCCAGGCGTTCCGGTACAGAGTTCAGGAAACCGGAGAGCTTCGCGGGCAAGTCGCCCGTGGAGGCAATATACGCGCACCACCTTTCGGAGCTCAGCCTGACTGGCAGGTTTGGCATAGGCGGAAGCGTGAGCGTCAGGATATCGAGGATAAGGCTCTACTACCTTCTCATCCCGGCGCCATTCCTTGCCTTCATCTACCTCTACCTCGCATTCAGGGAAGGCAACGTCGGGCCCATCAACATTACGCTCCTCCTCGGTTCACTGTACATTGGGATCTTCTCCTCCATCCTCTTCGCCCAGGAGGTGCTTTCGCATGAGAGGGCCTGGCTTGCATTCATTTCCATGCCCATCAAGGTCTACTGGAGGAGTCTTGCAATCTCCAAGATCATGCAGACTTATGTGATCATGGCGCCTTTCATCGTTTCGGATATGGTGCTCATGTTCTTCGGCTTCAAAAGCGCGCTGAACGCGCTCATATTCATGGGAATAACAGTTCCGCTGTCGCCTGTGGTGACCATCTACTTCAGCTCCAGGCTATCGGTAAACCAGATTGTTGATTCAGAGATAATGACCGGCCAGCAGAACCTGAAGCAGATGCTTTCTCTGGGACCAATTCTCTTCCTCTCGATGATGGCAATCGTCTCCGTCGTTTCCCTTGTAGGCGCGCTTGTCGTGGTGGGAATAGCAGTCGCCACGGTGGCCTACCTGGTGGGAAGCAGCCATGTGTCGGAGAACATGGTTTTCAAGCTCACGGAAAAGGGATTTGTTTAAGTGGTTTGGGGCAGGAGTGCCGTCACCTGGACAGGTAGCGCCATGAAAGGAATATGCCCACTCCTGAGAAGAGGGCTGCAAATGCCGTGAGGAACAGGAAGTCGAAGCCGAGCGATGCAAAACCGGGCACCCCGAGAAGAAGCTGCCTGCCCGCATCCGTTGCGTAGCTGACCGGATTGAGCTTTGCGACAACCTGCAGCCACGCTGGCATTAGCTTTGACGGGAATAGCGCGTTGCTTGCAAAGAGCAGCGGAAGGTTGAGCAGATTCATGATGGCCATCTGGCTTTGCCAGTCGGTGGACCTGAGGGCGAGCATGAGGAAAAGGGCTGATAGTCCCATTGCCATAAGGAAGAGCGCAAGGAATGTTCCAGCCAGGCCGACAACTGTGATCTTTGCTGTGTCCATCCCGAGCAGAACAGCCACGACAAGCACAACTGCAGCCTGGGCAAGAGAGCGTATGATGCTTGAGAAGACCTTGCCCATCACAATCGAGCCGCGGGCGACAGGGGTGCTCAGAAGCTTGTCAAGGAACCCGAACCTCCTGTCCCACACAATTGACATTCCGCTGAACATTGCAGTGAAGAGTATGATGAACGAGAGCATGCCAACGGCGAGGAATGAGAAATAGTCTGTTGTACCGAATGTGCTAAGCATTGCCTGAGTTGCCAGCTGGTCCAGCGTCGCCTTTGGAATGTTGAGGCCTGGTATGTTGAACGATGTGCTTGTGAAAAGCGCTCCGAAATTCATGGCCTTGCCGAAAAGCCCGAGCCATATGACAGGCTGTATTATTGAAAGGAACAGGAGCACTGGCACCTTGTACCACTTCTTCAGTTCCCTGTTTGTCAGCGCCCAGAGCCCGTGAAGCATGCCCTTGTTTATCCTGACCTGCTCTTCGCCCTTCATCTGAAAGCCCCCAACCGCATTCGCTTCAGTGGTCGCCATGCCAATCACGCCCTTGCCCTGCGGACAGTCCTCTGCTGCGCCATCACCTGCTGGCTGTTAGCTTCCTCGTCCCGTAGCTTGTGGCCCGTGTACTCGAGGTAGACCTCGTCGAGCGTTGGCTTTGTCAGCGATATCCTGTCAACATGATATCCGGCAGAACGCACTGCATCCATTATGGCCGGTGCCGCCTCCTCACCCAGGGGAGCCTTGATTCTGTAGTGGTCATTCTCCCTGACTACAGAGGTGACGCTGTCCACCTTCATTATGAAGGAGGTCAGGTCGACATCCTTCTCCCTGATGCCAAGCTCGATTGCATCGCCGCCGACGCCGGATTTGAGTTCTCCTGTAGTCCCAAGCCTGACAATCTTTCCATGGTCTATGATGCCTACACGGTCGCACAGGCCGTCGGCCTCCTCCAGGTAGTGAGTTGTCAGGAAGAGTGTCATGCCGTACTGCTCCTTGAGAATACGTATGTACCTCCAAACCGCGGTGCGCGTTTGCACATCAAGGCCAAGCGTGGGTTCGTCCAGGAACAGAACCTTCGGATGATTCACAAGGCCGCACGCAAGCTCAAGCCTCCGCCTCATTCCGCCGGAGTATGTCGAGACCTTTCTGCCCGCAGCCTCATTCAATTCAACAAGCATGAGCAGCTCGTCTGCCCTTTTCCGCGCAACGTCGCCCGGTATGCCGTAGAGGTTTGCGAAGAGCATTATGTTTTCCAAACCAGTCATGTCTTCATCCGCGGTGTATTCCTGCGGCACCACCCCGACGGACCACCGGACCTCCTGCGGCTGTTTCCTGATATCGAATCCGCATACGACAGCATCCCCTTCAGATGGTCTGAGGAGCGTGGTGAGCATTTTTATTGTCGTGCTCTTTCCAGCCCCGTTGGGCCCGAGGAAACCGAATATCTCCCCCTCGTACACGCTGAACGATACGGAGTCAACAGCCTTCAGCTTGTTTTCAAAAATCTTGGTCAGTCCTTTGACCTCCATTATAACGTTCTTGCTTTCGTAATTGCCATTTCTTGCTGCTTCTTCCATCTCGAGCATTGTTTTCACTTCTGTGTTCTGTCTTCAATCGTGTTACCTGTTTCGTTCTTCGCGCCCGGGCTCCCGGCCCGCCTGCCCATCCTGGATTCAAGCTTTCCTGTCACCCTCCTGAGTTCTCCGAGGGCCTGGTTGAGCAGGTATTCCTTCTCAGATTCCGACAGTGCAAACTGTTTTCCTTCGAGAACCGCCTCAACCGTCGAAAGATTCATTCTCAGCCTCCTGAGCAGAATGTCTGTCGCATTGTCTGGTTTCAGAGCGCTGAGCCATATCCTGCCGAAGTCTATCGCATACCGCTGGCTTGCCTCCGCCTCAGTGCGTATGCCTTCAAGCAGGGAACGGCCCTTCCTTGTGATCGTGTATACCATACGGCCGTCCTCCTTTCGGGCAACGGCAAGTTTGTCCTTGATAAGCTTGTGAAGTGCGGGGTAGATAGCTCCGGGGCCCGGTTTCCACTGGTGGTCACTCAATTCGTACAGTGCCGTCGCCAACATGTTGCCGTATACAGGCTCGGTCGTCATCATGTTCAGCGCGCAGATGCCGATGAACCCTTTTCGCCACTGGGACTGGAAGCCTCCGTGCTTCATGGCGCGATCACACTTCAGCGCGTATATAACGATATCGATATCGATAGTCGTACAGATTGAGGCATCATCTGGAAATTCACACCCTACCATCCTTGATAATCAGATGGTGAACGCTTAATAAGAGACAGACAGTTTGTGTCAGTGTAATCGGTAGTGGATAATTTGCAGGCAGGAAGAGTGGCTGGAACTGCTGCCGGCGTCATAACGCTCCTGGCAGCATTTCTCATCCCTTTTGGATCGATTCCTGGTTTCGTGCAGCAGGGGTCGACTCTCTACAGCGCGTTCTCAAGCGCGACGCTGAGTCTGCCCCAGGTGCCTAAAGAACAGAGCATGCTTGCAGCAGAGGCAACAATAGTCACGATAGTTGCAGGAATACTCATAATTGTTGCAGGCGTCCTCGGTGCCTTTCCACTCGGATCAGGTGTTCTGGGCATCTCGGGGATGACGCTGTTGACTGCCTTCCCCTTCATAGCGGACAAGATGTCGCTGATGAGTCTCCTTTCCTTCGGCACGGGTTATTACCTGATACTTGTTGCCTCGATTGCTGCGGTGGCCATATCACTTGCGGGAAGAAGAGGGCGAATGCCTGCCGGAACTGTTCCGGTTGAAGACCGTGAGCCTGAAAGTGCTTAATTCCCCCCGAGTGTCATACATGGCTGCTGCAGGGTGGCGAAGAGATGACGAAGCTGGTTGAAAGTGCACGAGTGGTGTTCAAACTTGGTCTTGCCGGAATAGCTGTTGCGTGGATTGTCATCTTTGTTGCGGCGATGCTTAACCCGTGGTTTGTATTCACCAGGAACGCATTCAGCGATCTTGGCGCACCAGGTGCAACCGCGCCCTGGTTTTTCAATGACGGGATGATGTTAACTGGAACTTTGATATGCATCTACTCCTGGTCGCTTGTGGTGTTTTCAGGGAACAGGACTGAAACAACAGGGAGCGTATTCTTTCTCGTTGCCGGTTTCTTTCTTATAATGATAGGTTTCTTCCACGAAGGCACCTATCCTCACCTTTTCGTCTCCTACTGGTTCTTCGTGCAGTCGCTGTTAGCCATTCTTGCATGGGGTGCAGGATTAGTGTTTGATCGCAGGAAACGCTCCGGATTGGTGTTGCTCCTGCTGGGGGTAGTCTCCACAATCGTCGCGGTCCTTGTCCCATGGCCTTCTACAGCGGCGATAGAAGCATTCGGAATCGTTGTGATAGACATCTGGACCATCGTCATGGCAGTTGAGATGGATTTCGGGAGGAAACTTGGGCAGGGCGGTCGCGAATTCAACTGAGGAGTCGATTCATTCAGGCCTCCCCTGACATGGGATTTTGGTTATCAAATTCTAAACTTGTCTAAAAAGCCAGATTACATGATCGGAAGTCCACGAATTATGAATTCTGCCCTGAAGGTGCTCTATGTCGACGAGCAGGCAACCCCTCTTGAACCGTTAAAGCTGCTGCTGGAGATGACTGCAGACATGCAGGTTGAGGTTGCAAGTACGCTGAAGGAGGGAATGGCTATGATATCAGATGGCCAGATTGACGTTGTTATCTATGGCTGCAGGAAAGGGGACAATGCGTGTATCGAATATCTCAGGAAGCTCAGGATTGAGGGACACGATATACCGGTCGTCATGCTATCCGATGCATACAACGAAAAGCTGAGGGACGAAGTCCTGAAGCTGAGCAACATTGCGTACATGAGCAGGGGAGACAATCCGACAAAAGAGCTGATTCTGCTCACAGAAACCATCAGGGGACTGCTCGGCCGAAACCTCAATTGACCACAAGATGCCTTGTGCTCCATGTTGACCATCTCCATCCAAGTCCGTCAGTATGAGAAACATATTGAAGCGCCCGGACATTGTGGAACCAGGTGGCAGCTACGCGGCTCTCTGATTTGCATGACTCGGGTGCATTCGATTCAATCAACCTTGTGCTGAAGAAGATGGAACGAGGGGAGAGAATAATCTCACTCGCAGTGGGGGAGCCCACATACGACACACCGGCCGATATCGTCGATGCTGCCTACAGCGGCATGAAGGATGGAAAGACACATTACACTTCTGCATCCGGCATTCCATCCGTCAGGGAGGCAATAGCAGCCAAGGTCAGACGGAAGAACAGGATCGAGTGTGCGGCCGACAGCTGCGCATTCATGACAACCAAGATGGCGATATATGCGGCATTCATGGCTGTGGCTGGCAGCGGCAGGAATGAAATACTGCTCCCCAACCCTGGCTTTTTCTATACCGAGCCTGCCCTCCTTGCAGGGCTCAAGGTGAGATACTACGGGACAGTTGATGGTTTCACCCCCGATCTGAAGAAACTCAAATCGGCCATGAGTTCCAGGACTGCGGCCGTCGTTCTGAACGATCCATGCAATCCCACCGGAAAGGTTCTCGACAGAAGAGAATTGGAGGAGATCTATGGCGAATGTGCGTCGAACGGGGCAAGGCTTGTCAGCGACGAGGCATACGAAGATCTTGTCTACGAAAAAGAGCATATCTCTGCAGGCAGCCTTGAAAAAGAGCCCGATACCGTTGTGTCCCTCTTTTCACTTTCGAAGAGCTATTCAATGACAGGGTGGAGGGCTGGGTATGTAGTTGCTTCGCATGAAGTTCTCAGGGATATGGTCAGGCTCGTCGAACACACATACACCTGCTCACCCCCGTTCATACAACTGGCATCCGAATATGCGCTTAATCACTGCGACGGCCACATACAGAGGTTCAGGGAGGAGTTCAGAACAAAGAGGGACTTCGTGCAGAAGCGGCTGAATCAGATAGATGGTATGCATACGGGAAACATCGACGGCGCTTTCTACGCCTTCCCCTCATATGACATTGATATGAAATCGAAGGAGTTCTGTGCACAATTCCTAGAGAGTCATCACGTCGCCGTCCTGCCGGGCATTGCCTTTGGTACGGAAGGGGAGAAGCACCTGAGAATATCTTTTTCCGGGAATCTTGAAGACATCGGCCACGGTCTGGATGAACTTGAGAAATTCATAGGCAGCAGGACATAGTGTGAACTCCCCGCCAGATCGGGGCTGCATCTTTCTACGTGTCGGCAGCAACGGTAAAATAGATGAGGTGGCTGTTCGTAACGACTCGGATGGAATCTTACAAACTGACGGCCATTCTGGTAACGGTCGTAACCTGGATTGAGTTTGTTATAGCCTCGATGGTTGTATTCCTCGACCCCGGCTACAACGATTTCCCATACTCAACAATAGTATTCACTTGGCCTGGAGTGCTGGAGGAGATTCACAGATTATGGGCGATCGTTCTGATTGTGGTGTTCATAATCAACTTAGTTGTGGTCCTGCTGAAGCTCGTTCTCAACCATGCAGGCGGACGAGAGGGTATGAACCTCCTGTGGCTCTCTATTGCTGCCTTTGTCCTGCTCCTCCTGCAGGCCGTGCTCGGGGGCATCACGATTTACAGCCAGGATCATCCTGTAAATGTCATATTGCATGAAGGAAACGCCGGTGTTCTTATGCTTGTCAGTTCTCTACTGACGGCTTACGCACTGTTTGCCTTCCATCGGGACGGTCGGCAAGCCAAGCAAGCACCACTGTGAACCCCGCAGCAGCGATGATAAGCCCGCTGACAGAGAAATGGACTATCACGATGTAGTTGTTGACCGGGTTTCCCTGTGTATAGGGAATGAATATTCCGATGATTGCCTGTAACACTATCAGCCCGAGGGTGATGTGCGACAACACAAAAGCCCTTGAGCCCTTCAGCGACACCGGAAGGACTATCCATGCTGCTATGAGCACTATGGAGAAAAGCCTGTGGACGAGTGGAAGATAGGCAGGATATGTCGTCGGGAAGGAGGACAAACTGAAACCTGCATCCAATGGATCGCTGAATGTGACAAGCGCTCCCAGCGTGTATTCCACCAGGACAAGAAGTCCCAGCACAATCACCGTCTTCCTATCGGAGACCATGATGTCTGATTTGCTTCTAGTTTAAAAACAGTTCCGAGCTTCATCTCATTCCATCGCCAAAGCATCTGCATCTCAGACAAGAGGAAACTCAACCTTGCTGTTACCGGTGAACAGTCCATGTTCTATGAATCCTTGATCCCTACGAGGAGGCCCCTGTCGCCAAAGAGCTTGTTGGTGACAAACCTGGGTCGCAGCCCAAGTTTCCTCATTATCCTTTCATATTTCGCACGTTGGAAGTAGGGGAATGCGTCTTCCTCCACCACATGCCTTATCCCTTTGCCCTTCTCGGCGATAATGTATTCCATCCTGAAGGTTGAGAGCCTGGGGGTGCCTCCACTGTATGATGCCCTTGCTATCTTGACGTTCCCTGAATCAAATGTCTCCATTGCTATGTGCCCCTTCTTCCACTTCGACTTCTGAATCCACGGCTGAATTATGACCATCCCTCCATCCCTGAGGTGGCTTGAAAATGAGGACAGTGTTCCCTTCAACTGCTCGTCCGTCTTAGCATAGGCAATGGCGCTGAAAAGACATAGAATAACGTCAAACTTCTTGTGGAGTTCGAAGCCAAACATGTTTCCCTTGACGAACTTCGCGCCCTTCACATTCCTTCTGGCGATACGGAGCATCTCGTCACTCAGGTCCAGCCCTGTGCATTTGAAACTGTCCGCGAGGAGTGCAACATGCCTTCCTGTTCCACAGCCGACGTCTAGGAGCTCGTTGCCGACTGATTTCTTGCTTGAGGCGATAAGCTTCTTGATAAAATGCACTTCTGAGGAATAGTCTTTCCAGTTGTAGATGGCATCGTAGTACTCCGCAAGGTCGGAGTAGAGAAGATTCCGCGATTCTCGTTTGCCCATAATTGACTCAATGGGTGGAAGCTATAATATCCCGCCGAACCTGCTTCCGGGAAACATGTTGCCCGAATGAGAAGAGATGGGTTCATTGAAAGAAAATGAGCGCTTTTATTACCCCATCAAGCTTCTTGTCCATAATCTCGAATGCTTTCTCCATTTCATCGAAGTGGAATTTGTGAGTCGTCATTTTTGTCGGGTCTATTCTCTTCATCTCGAGTATCCTGAGCAGCCTCTCCATTCTGAGCCTCCCACCAGGGCAGAGACCGGTGACAATTGTCTTTTCCGCCATTCCAACACCCCAGTCTGTCCTTGGAATATGAACGAATTCCCCGTCTCCGTGGTAACCTATGCCAGATACGAAACCTCCCGGCTTCGTCACCTTGATGCAGTTCTGGAAAGCGGTATCGGAGCCGGTAGCCTCGATTGATGAATCGACGCCTTCTCCATCTGTGATTTCCATGATCTTCCTTACAACGTTCTCCATTGTGTGATCAATAACGAAGTCTGCGCCGTAGTATTTTGCCAGTTCCTGCCTTGCGGGCACGTTCTCTACCGCAATTATCAACCCTGCGCCCCTGAGCCTCGCTCCAGCGGTGGCCATCAGTCCAACCGGTCCCTGGCCGAAAATGGCTATCGTCCCTCCTGTCGGAATATGTGCATTCTCTGCACCCATGAAGCCAGTAGACATCATGTCTGCACAGTACACAGCCGCCTCGTCCTGGACTGAATCTGGAATTCTGGCCATGTTTGCATCTGCCTGATTGACATGGAAATATTCGGCGAATACGCCATCCTTGGTGTTGGAGAACTTCCAGCCGCCAAGCGGTGCATCTGCCTGCGAGGAATGTCCATCCTGCGATGCCGGATCAAACCAGTCCGGTGTAATAGCCCCTACTACAACCCTGTCCCCCGGTTTGAAGAGCTTCACGTTGGAGCCCACATCGCTCACTATCCCGACTGCCTCATGACCAAGCGTCATGTTCACTCTGGGACCGATGGAACCACGAACAGTATGTGAATCGGATGTGCATATCATCGCCACCGTCGTCCTGACAAGAGCATCATCCGGTCCAAGAGTTGGTATGATTTTCTCGGTCATTCCAACCTCTCCGACCGTGCGCATCACAAATGCCTTCATGAGGCGATGCTTCGTGGAAGTGCTCCCTATGCTTTTACTCAGTACTTGCGTTTACTGACACCGATCTCTCCTTAGCCTGCAGTTCCAGATATAAGAAATGCCGAACATATGATGCATACGGTATAAAAACAGAAAAACAGGCAATATCACGCAACTGTCCGATGCGGTGCCCGGTTACCGCATGAGGTGAACTGCCGACAAGCCACATTAGAATCTTAATCGTTTGATGTTCTTGCCAGGATGCTCCAGATTTCCAAGATTTCAAGATTCGACGCTTTCGGCGCCACTGGCGGGGAAGAGAAGGCGGGGTGCAGGCAGGATGGTGCCAAGACTCTGCTCTCCATATGCTGGATTTGGAAGGGAAGACAGCGCCCTTATTGCTCCCGCGATGCACGAGGACATCGAACTGTTTAATAATGCCTGTGCATTTTGTGCACTGAATGTCGTCCCAGAGAAGCAAGGCTGAGTTGTTTCGCAAACTGCATCACGGCAAACACATACTGATACTGCCAAATGCCTGGGATGCTGTCAGCGCCAGGATATTCGAGGAAACCGGTTTTCCAGCCATTGCAACTTCAAGTTCTGCGATGATGGTGTCGCTCGGCTACCCCGATGGTGAATTCATCGACAGGAAGGAACTTGCCTTGGCCGTGCGGAGGATTGCGCGCATCATAAGTGTCCCCCTGAGCGCGGACATAGTGGGGGGATTTGGAAAGACGGCAGCTGAAGTCAAGAGGACGGTCCATGACGTGCTAAAGGCAGGGGCTGTTGGCATAAACATAGAGGACTTTGTCCACGGCACACGTAAGCTGCTTCCGCTGGAGAAACAGACAGAAAGGATAAAAGCGGCCATAGAGGCGGGAAGGGAAGCAGGTGTGCCCCTGGTTGTGAACGGAAGGACAGATGCGCTCAGGTATGCGAAAGGGGACGATGATGCCAGGTTTGAGGAGGCAGTCCGAAGGGCGGTGGCATACAGGGACGCGGGGGCAGACTGTGTATATCCCATGGGACTCATGGATGCCTATTCCATCTCAAAATTCGTGGATGCTCTGGATTGTCCCGTAAACGTGATGATAAGGAGAGAGCTGCCGCCGATTGATGAGCTCGAGAGACTTGGAGTCGCCAGGGTGAGCTTCGGTCCAAGCGGGGCGTACATAGCCCTTTCACATCTGAAAATTGCTGCAACAGAGGTGCTGGAGATAGGCACTTACGAGACGCTCACGAGAAATGTAATGACATTTGATGAGCTGAACAGCCTGGGAAGACCGAAATCCCGCCACCGGTGAACCTGCCGGCACAGCAGCCGCTGCCCTGACCCGGCGCCGCCCAAAGGCACCGCCATTTCACTTGGTCGTTGCCGCCAGTTCGGCGATCGAAAGGACCCAGATGAAGTAAAATCCCAAGTCGAAGTTGGAAGCCGAACAGGACGACAACTGGCCTGTCAGGTAGGGGGCAGCCGTCAGCATTCCCATGCCACAGACGCCAAGTACACCGGATCCGAGCGGATTTATGCCCATGCAGCCCGCAGGTATAGTCACAGGTCAAGTTATCACAACAGTCAGTGCGCCGGCTACTTCGCTGGCCGTTCCTGTATCCTGCGTGTGAGGCAGATTTACGACTGCGGTTGAGAATGCCGAAAAGAGGGTCTCACCATGCTGCACGTATCCGGGAAGGGCGGCAAAAGGTACAAAGAAGACCATTAACAGAATACAACACCTATTCCAATAAGTCTGTCGAGTCGCAAGCTGCCCACAGCTCGTATGTTCTGACTTATGCAGACAAGTCTATAGACAGCTCATGCAGGGAGTCTGCCATGGGACAGGATTTTTCCCCCATGGCGATCATTTTCTCATGAAATTCCGAATCATACATATTCGAAACGGTGAAATTCTCAGCGCCTCGTTACAAAGACAGGGATTGAGGCAACGACTGCCTGGTGTCTGGGATGGAAGGCAGTTGCACAGGGTAACCGCTCTGGTTCTATTAAGTGAATGATTCAGAATAGTCCGAGTTGCGTGAATTCACGATTTCAATGAATGCGTTGAATGAGGAGGACGGAATCAGAAAACTGCTTGTGCAAACAGGTTCAGACGGCCCGCATTCGAAGTCAGTTCAGGAAAGCGGTGCGTGCACGGAGACTATTTCATCAGTAATCCCGCAATGAAGAGCACAAGCCCGGCCCCGACGAGTACTTCAATTGGGACGGAAAGACCCCTTGTTACACTCAGAATTACCCCGAGAGCTGCGATAATGCAACCCATAGTGAGTAGTCTCAGTTTCAGAATTCGCATGCTTCTTCCATCCCTGTGAAATGAGAAGAATTCACCGCTTCCCAGTCAAAGAAATATGAGGCACTGACAGATAAAACATATGCCAAATACCTGGTAGCGGCAGAAGTTGTCTGAATCACAATTACAATATTACATGTCGTGGCTCAATCTTCCTGGCCAACTCAGGCCATTCTCATGGACGACATTCATAGAGCTTGTTCCAATTGCCCATCACCGTAGAGACACAGGTTGCGGGGACGCGGTGTCCGGCTCCACGACCACAGCTGTACCAAATGCCAGAACCTCAGTCATCACGGATCCTATTTCAGATGTGTCGAATCCAAGGGAAAGGACGGCGTTTGCGCCAAGACCCTTTGCGTGTTCGCAAAGACGCTCAATGGCCTGATGGCGCACCTGGGCAAGAAGGTTGGTGTACACCTTGATCTCTCCGCCACCCCAGCTTCTGAAGAATGCCCATATGTTCTGGCCCAGGCCGCGCGAACGCACTATCAAGCCGAATGTATTGCCAATTACTTTTGTTACGCGATATCCTGGCAGGTATGGAGTGGTGACAACGAGAACATCAGAAGGAGGGCTGTACAAGCTGGCGGACTCAGATATTGATGATCGTGCTGTCATTGCAAACTCAATGTCCTGGCATGGCTTAAAGCTTGATTTGGCCCGAACTTCGTCATTTGCTCATGCAGATTGACGGCTGCCTTGCGTCCCCGAATGCCTCAGTTGGAGTCTGAGACGTTCATAGGCACATTACATTCGTCATAATTCGACATCTTGGGCCAATAGCCCTTAAACCTCAAAGCACGGCAATGCGATCGAGACTGCATTCTTCAGGAGGCCGGTGACAGCTCCGACAAAAACGCAAATGAATGCAATGGGACTTGAACCCTAAACGTCTGCATAACTCGTCGACTATCCCGTGGTTGAAGCTGCCAGAGGTGGGTAGGCATCAAGGTGCAGGTTAATTGAACAACTCACATTTTCATTCAACCCCAGTAGCATAACATCAAATGCAAAATAATTCGGCAGTGTGACTCTTGAAGTCAGAATGTAGGACAGTATGAACAGTGCCCTGAATGAAAACGCACCCCCGTTGGCATTTCTTTGAACAGAATCCGGTTTCTGGATATTCCAGCCTGCCGAGAAGGGAAAGGAGTCGGTGAAAATATCTGGGGGATTAGACATGTTGAATCCGTTGACTGGATAGAAGAGACCATTGTTATTCGAGGAGCTGTTGACAAATTCCACACCTATTATCGACCCCATTCCGGGCCCGCTGTCATTAACGCTGATTCTGATTGCGCTGGGAGTCAGATTCGCCTTCATGACTCCGCTGACATTCCCGGTGAAAATATATGAGCCATCAGTGTTTAGTATCAGATTACCCTGATTTGCTCCTTCCCCTAGAAGGATAAAGGATAGCTGTGAGGAGATGATTTGGGATGAAAACGCATGTGTCTCGTTGATGTAACTGATTACTCCAATGCTCGGGAGGGGATTGTTTGACGAACTTGTATTCCAATAATAAGTTCCCGAAACAGAATTGTTGGCCACCGCAAAAGTTGGTCCAGCAAGCAGGGGCCGGAATATGAACAAGAAAATCAAGAGCAATGATACTATTACCACCAAGAAAGCAAGCAGGACTTGATGTCTGTTCCTAAACAGCTTCAATATTCTCACTTGACTTGACTGTTCCCCACAAATTCGTTTTGTCTGAGGGAGGGATATGATTTGGGCTGGCTTAAAAGTTTCAATTCCAACGGATGCGCGTTCGTGCACATCCAGTCAGAACAAACGGATTTACTGCATGGCAAAAATGTCGGGCCTGGTTCATTAGTGCCTGTCATTTCGACCGGTCTTTCTCATCGCTGGCGCTTGACAATATCGTACGGGACCGAATCGGGCGGAGGACAACACAATCAAGCCTCGCTTAATTGCCGCGAGGCTTGCCGTCACATATGAGTCGATTCTTGGATATGCAGCTTGACGCACAGAACTGTTCGAGCGACGCTGTGTATGATTAAAAAGAGACAAAGCCGGAATATAGCACCGTGAGGTACTATGGAAAATGTTTGCCAGTGGAAGATGCGACACAGTGAGGAACTGACTCAACTGCACGAACCTTGTGTGACACCGTTCTATTGTTAACTCTCCTTTTGTACGCGCACGTTATTTCTTCATGCCTTTCCGAAAACCCACTGTCTATCCTGATGTGGTTGCGATTCATTCTTCTTTCCTCCTCGATTTCACTCCATGTCTAATTGCCAAGTTCCACTATCGACATTGAGACACTTGCAACGACAGGTATGCCAAATCCGTTCACTTGTGCGCCAAAATCAAAAGTATGAGTGCTGTCCGGGTACCACAAATTTATGAAAATTATCATGTTGATCGAGATGGAAAAATTGTACGACGGCAGACTGCTGTTCTCGTTTAGCAATGCCGCGGTGGCATTGACACTGCTTGCACCATTGACGTTGTTGAATATCCACAAATTATAGGTTGACAAATTAGATACCTGCTGGGGTGGTGTTACATATGCAAGAAGGGTCTCAATACTCTGATTCTTGAGTGCCTGAGCATTGTAGAATATTGTCGTGGAGTTGGGATGCAGACCGGTGGTGAAATGTCCAGTTAAGATTAGGTCAAACCTAACGTAGAGGTAGCTCAGATTTTGGTTTGGGCCTGCATCAAAGTAGATATTTCCGTTTTGTAGGGAAAGGGAAAGAGTGGAACGGTTATGGTTGGCACTGGAGACAACTGCCTGCGATACATTTGTAGAGAACGGATATTGTCTAGTGCACCAATCGTAAAGTTTTTGAAGCAGTAATGCCATGCCCTTCCCAGACGGCAGCGCGTCGGGATGGGATGGGCATTGTCAAGTTTTGCGCCAAAGTCAGTAATCATACTCTCAAAGAAGGA
>JAKAVR010000080.1 GCA_021817225.1 Thermoplasmata archaeon | reverse complement strand
GGGAACAGACGTTTCATAAATGCTGGAAAAGATGGAGAACACAAACGAATAGGTGGTAGTCAACGGAGAAGCGGTACATGATATATGCTTCCGGCCATTCAACTATGGCTGTGGAAAAATTCATTCTGATATTGAAATCCCACTCCATCTCACTCGTTGTTGACATAAGGACAATTCCGCGTTCCAGACACAATCCGCAATTTGACAGTAAATCGCTTGAGGCGTCCCTCCGCGCCGAGGACATCGGCTACAGGCACATGAAAGAACTCGGCGGCTTGAGGAAACCTGTCAGGGATTCAAAGAACAACGCCTGGATTAACGACAGCTTTCGTGGATTCGCAGATTACATGCAGACACAGGAATATGAAAAAGCAATAGTGGAACTGCTGGAGATTTCAGCCGGTGAGAAGATACTCCTGATGTGCGCGGAGGGCAATCCATTCAGATGCCATAGATCACTGATTGCAGACACGCTTACAGCACGGGGTGTCCCTGTCTACCATATATCCGGAAGCGGGAAAACCAGACTGCACACCATAACACCGTTCGCAAGAGTGAATGGAAAGAATGTGACCTATCCTGCCCCGTAAAGGAACATTACCATTATGGCGGCAGACGGAAAGCATGGAAAGCATCGGAAGCACATTTACCGTTGCAGTCACACAAGTCAGGTGCTGATTGCGAAGAGTGAAGCACCGTGGCAGGCTGCCGCAATGCACTGAAGATGACTTCAGATTCAGTAGCCTGTGAAACGTTCTGTCCTGATATGCCCCTGTTCAATGTTCATGGACCGGAGCATCGCAATAGTGGACTGGACAAACGTGGGAGGGCCGGCGCAGTAGACTGTTGCCTCGGCCACCTGCGGGCATATTTCCGTTATCCATGACTGATCAATCCTGCCTGTGTGACCGTTCCACTTTTCAGATCCGGCTTCCGGCCTTGTTACGGTCCTGTAGACCTTAAGCCAGCTGTTTTCTTTCTGCCAGAGGTTGAACTCGTCCCGGAAAACAAACAATTCAGGAGTACGGTCGGAGACAACCAGAGTGGTGGATGTCCGTCTGCCGGTGTCTATTGAATGTTTTAAAATTGAACGGAAAGGCGTTACACCTATTCCTCCCGCAATGAACAGAGCCGGTCTTTCATCGTGATGGAACAGGAACCTGCCCATCGGGCCGGTGACGCGCACTTCATCGCCTGTTGTCAGTGTGCTGAGGCGCTGCTTGAATGAGCTTCCGCTCCTGAGCCTGGTTGTAATCATTATAATTTTCTCTGTCGGGGAGCTGGCTATGCTGAATGACCTTATCCCTTTTCTGTCATCCCCGGGGCAGTCGAGTTTCATAATCAGGTACTGTCCTGCCTCCCAATTCATTCCGTCTGCCGGTTCGAACATGAATGATCTGGTATCAGCCGATTCGTCCCTTTTGCCTAGGACCCTCAGGATCGCTTCATTCATGTTTTTCAGTCACCCGGGCAGGGAATAGAATCAGATTTCAACGTAAACGTATCCGTCCTCTGTCCTGGTTCTGTAAGCTTTCACAGGCGTTACCCAGTCTGTTTCTGGATCGGTGTTGCCCGTTTTGTAATCGAAATGGCCCTGATGCCATGGACACTCCAGCCATCCGTCAACAAGGACACCTTCGCCGAGCGGTCCGCCTTCGTGGGTGCAGACACCGTCTATGCAGTAGAACAAGCCGTCTTTCCTGACAAGTGCAAATTCCCTGCCCTCGAGCTTTACCTTTCTGACCTGCCCTTCAGGCAAATCCGATGATTTCAGTGCTTTAACAAAATGCATGCCGTAGATTATCTGCTTTTCATTATATCTCTTTACTGCCGGTGCTCTGGTGCCAGCCTGCATAGGCCTGCAACCGATGCGGCTCTATGCTAGAGCCGCTGAAGCCCGGCATGTTAAAGTTTGCATTCCAGCCGGAATGTTCATTCTTTTGTGATGAAGTTTTAATGTTACTCGTGCAAAGCCAGTCTGTATAATGCCTGGATATGCAGGGCAGGCCGTTTGCAAAAGGATAAATCAATTGTGACGGATAAGATGGCAGACAGGGCGGTCTGGTATTATGCAGGTTACCTGGACGATCGGCGGCCCGCAGGGAATGGGCGTGGACACTTCGGCGACACTCTTCGGCAATATAGTCTGTTCCGCCGGTTTCCGCATTTACGGGGAAAGGGAATATCACTCCAATATAAAGGGCAGGCACAGTTTTTTCAAAATAGTGTTCAGTGAAGGAAATGTCAGAAGCATGGTCAGGGCCACCGATATTCTGGCCACGTTCGAACCACAGACAATTTTCGAGCACTTCACGGAGGTCAGAAAATTTGTCATTTATGACAAAGCCGCAGAGAGCACAGATATTGAAAAGGCAAATTTCATGGAACCTGAGCTGAGAAAGGAGGCGGCAACCTTCCTGACCGCAAGGGGTTACGGCACGACCGCCGGCGAAGCAGTCAGATACATGACAGACCGGGGCGTGAAGGCAGTACCGGTCAGCTACCGCCAGCTGCTGACGGAGATAAGCAGGAATATCAAACTCCCTTACACAGTCATAGACAGGTCCAGGAATACGGTTGCTGTTTCAGCATCCTGCGCACTCCTCGGCATAAGCAAGGACTCCGTGCTGAATATGATACGGAGCACATTCAGGAACGAGTCTTTTGCGCAGCTTAACCTGCATGCGGCGGAAGCAGGTTACTCCATTCTCAAGAAGGAGTTCGACCTGCCTGGCGTCAGTGTGAGTTCTCACCGTGTCCTGGTTGACGGCAATACGCTTTCTGCTCTGGGTAAAATGTACGGCGGACTGCGGTTCCAGTCCTACTATCCCATCACACCCGCATCTGATGAGAGCACCTATATCGAGGCAAACCAGATTCTGGGAGAAGGCCCGGACGCGGACGGGATCATCGTAATACAGACTGAGGATGAGATTTCGGCAATCAACATGGCGATTGGTTCGGCGCTGACAGGTGCAAGATCTGCCACCGCCACATCCGGTCCGGGCTTTTCACTGATGTCGGAAGGACTGTCATGGGCGGGGATGAACGAGGTGCCTCTCGTTGTGACAAATTACGTAAGAGGCGGGCCTTCCACAGGACTCCCCACCAGGAGCGGCCAGGAGGATCTGCAGTTCGCGCTCCATGCAGGTCATGGTGAATTTCCGAGAATAGTTCTTGCCTCCTGTGATGTGGAGGAGGTGTTCGGCGATGCTGCGTGGGCGATGAATCTCGCCGAGAAATATCAGACGCCTGTGGTGCACCTGATAGAGAAGGCGCTGGCAAATGCCTTTGTCACAATTGA
This sequence comes from Thermoplasmata archaeon, assembly GCA_021817225.1. GTDB lineage: Archaea > Thermoplasmatota > Thermoplasmata > Sysuiplasmatales > Sysuiplasmataceae > JAJZXY01. The sequence goes on along the minus strand of JAKAVR010000080.1, from coordinate 2,698 downwards.
CGAGGAAAGGCTTTCCATTCCGGATTACAGGATAGAGAGGGGAAGGATATCCCGTGAAACCGGGATACTTCACAGATTCGCCAACGAGGGGGATGGCATATCTCCACGCGTCTTTCTCGGGCAGGGGAGCATCTTCTATACCGGGGATGAGCACAACGACAGGGGGCACATGCGTGAATACAGTTCCAACAGGATCGCCATGTATGAAAAGAGGATGAAAAAACTCGATACAGCGGACAGGGAAATACCTGCAGAAAGGCGCGTTCAATCCTACGGCAGCGCCGATGCAGGCAACATCATACTTTCCTGGGGTTCAACAAGGGGTGTGCTTCTTGATGCGCTTGACATATTGAACAAGGAGAAGACGGAATGCCGCCTGGTGCAGATTAAAATGTTCAGTCCTTTTCCTGCAGAACAGGTCAGCAGGCTGCTGGAAGGGGGGAAGATGATTATTGCTGTGGAAAACAACTATTCTGCGCAGGGGGCAGCTTATGTCAGGGAAAGGACGGGAATAAGCACGTCGAACGAGATCCTGAAGTTCAACGGCATGCCTATGTTTCTGGAGGAGGTTGTCGACGCGCTAAGGCTTGTCGTGGAAAAGAACGAAAGGAGGGTGATACTGAACGGCTGAAGAACTTTCCGCCATAACAGAAACGGCTGACTGGTGTCCCGGATGTGGCGATTTCGGCATACTGCGCGGCGAGGAGCTGGCAATAAAGGAGCTGGGTTCAGACCTCTCAAAAACAATCATTGTTTCGGGCATAGGATGCTCCGGAAAACTTCCGCACTTCGTGTCCCTCCCGGTCTCAGGTGTGCACACACTTCATGGCAGGGCGATAGCTTTTGCCAGCGGCATCAAGATTGCAAATCCTGAACTTACGGTCATTGTGAACGTGGGAGACGGCGACGGACTTGGCATAGGGGTGGGGCACTTTGTAAGCGCGGGAAGGAGGAACCTGGACATAACCGTCCTCGTGCACAACAACGGTGTCTACGGCCTGACAAAGGGACAGGCCTCTCCCACACTGAAACTCGGAGAGAGAACAAAATCGCTTCCCAAGCCAAACATAAACAGCGGCATAAACCCCATTGCACTTGCGCTCACATCAGGCTACACGTTCGTGGCACGGGCATATTCATTCGACACCAAGGGAGAAGCTGAAATCATACGGGCTGCGGTAAAGCACAGGGGTTCGTCGTTTGTTGACATACTTCAGCCCTGCCCCACCTACAATGACATCAATACAAAGGAGTGGTTTGACAAAAGGGTGTATAAAGCTGATATGGACGGTGAGGTGAAGGACGAGCCAGATCAGCAGGAGAAGATAATCGCGGCAATACGCAAATCCTACGAATGGGATGAGAAAATTCCTGTAGGCGTATTCTACAGAAATGAGCTTGTCCCTCCATTCCAGGAAAGAATACGCGGAAATGTTCCGTCGTATCCCGGAAGGCATCCGGCGAACAGTGTTATCGAAAAAGACGGCATTCCCACAACTTCCGTCTCAAAACTGATAGCGGCAAAGCGTGTGATTTAAACGCTGTGCCGCCGGCTGGATGCGGGTGCAGCAACACTTCCCGGAAAATAAAATGCAGCTTCCCGATTGCTTTTCAGGACTCCCCTGCGCCGCATCCGCAAAAGCCGAATTCGTCTATCCTTGAACCGCAGTCCGGGCAACGCACGTCCAGGTAGACGACTTCCTCGGGTTCCTTGCCGAAGATCTTCTTGTGCGCGGATTCCATGGCCGCATATTCCGCAGCAATCTATTTAAGCATAGCCTTTCACCTGAGACCAGCTTCCGCTAGTATGTCCTGATGACTGCGCGCAAAATCTGCAACTGGAATCCCTCTTACATCCAGGAATTTCAACTCTGTCCATGCAGCATTCGATGGCTGCCTGCTCACTTCCCCCTTTAGAACAAATTCGATGTCCCAGTGTCTGTTCCGTCCGTAAACTTCGCTGAATACCGAAAGGCTGTGCGAATTAAGATCATCCCATGACAGTCCCAGCTGCTCCTTCAGCACCCTCCCTGCTGCATCCTCAGGCGATTCATAGAGCAGCAGGTGACTCGACGGCAGCATCCATTTGCGCGCGAGCTTTCCCGCATACTCGGGACTGAGCGCACCTATACGCACCCAGTCAAATTCAGGATTCAATCTGCCCATCAGCACGCTGCGTTCATCTCCCTTCCACAGAACGAGAAAGACCGAGAGGCACATGCCCCCCTCGGGTATCCTGTCCATCTGGAATGGCTGCGCCCCTTCATAGAAGTCAGCAAATTTCCTTGGATTATTCACATTATCACCCATTTCACTGTTTGAGTTTCAGTGCTTCCCTCTCCTGATTCGTCTCTTCATCGCCGGGAATGACCCTGAAAGCGACATTGAGCCTGTTCCGTCCGTTTATTGCTATGCTTGCAAGCGAGAGTTCGGCGAGTTCCGTTTCATTGAAATGTTTTCTCGCCTCACTGAATACACTGTCCGGCACACCACGAACGGAAACCAGTGTCAGTGCTTCGGTCCACTCAAGAGCGGCACGTTCCCTGTCAGAATATAAAGGAGCATCCCTCCATGCAGGAAGGAGATTGATGCGCTGCTCTGTTTCTCCGAGAAATCGTGCATCCCTCGTGTGCATGTCCACACACCATGCACAACCGTTGATCTGGGAGGCACGTATCCTGACATGATTCAGAAGTGA
>JAKAVR010000019.1 GCA_021817225.1 Thermoplasmata archaeon | reverse complement strand
TCGGCGGTAACAATGTATGCAGCCTCCGTCTCCTCAATATCGGCATGGGGGACCTTTCCGAGCTCTCCCCGGGAGTACTCGAGATATGGCCAGCCTGTATCCGAAACGAAAGGCACCATCATGTCCTCAAATGATTTCTGCATGTCATCAAAAAGTTCGTCAATGCTCCTTGGCCTCAGCATCTTTCTGTATGGCTCAATCTTGTCCGTCATGAGTTATCACCTATAACCTGCATATGATAGCACTTCTATATAAACATACCGTTCTCCCGATAAGGAAATCGGGACGACATTCTGGTCCAGTCTACCTGTGAGTTACAGCGTCATGGCTTTAACCATCCCCCGGCATTCCTACCGGGATGGAAGGCACAAGACACCTGATCTTGAGGGGCGACTCAAGGGAGATGCGAAGAGTCGAACGGGAGTCCGTGGATCTTGTAGTCACCTCTCCGCCGTACCCGATGATTCAGATGTGGGATACGCTCTTTTCCGGAATGAACAGCAGAGTGGCCGGTGCCCTTTCCCGCGGAGACGGGGAGCGGGCATTCGAATTGATGCACGATGAGCTGGATGTAGTCTGGAAGCGCACGTGCTACGTCCTGCGGGAAGGGGGAATTGCCTGCATTGTAATAGGGGATGCGACAAGGAAGCTGGGGGGTGCATTCAGGCTATACCAGAACCATTCCAGGGTCGTTTCATCCTTTGTCGCGCGGGGATTGCAGCCACTGCCGGGTATAATGTGGGTAAAGCAGTCAAACAAGCCCAACAAGTTCCTGGGTTCCGGAATGCTTCCGCCGTCTGCCTATCCCACCCTCGAGCATGAGCATATACTTCTTTTCAGGAAAGGGTCGAACAGGACGTTCAGCACAGCGGCAGACAAGCAAAGGAGGCGCAGGAGTGCCTACTTCTGGGAAGAGAGGAACAGGTGGTTCTCTGACTCATGGGTCGACATAAAGGGTGAACGGCAGCGTATTGGGGGTGAGCAGATGTCACGCAGGAGCGCCTCCTTTCCAATCGAGATAGCAAGGCGGCTTGTATGCATGTTCTCCGTCCAGGGTGATACTGTGCTGGATCCATTTCTAGGGAGGGGAACGACAGCCGTTTCGGCGGCCTGCTGCGGCAGGAACAGCATTGGAATCGAGATAGATGGGATTCTCCGCGGCGTGTCGGCAAGGAGGCTCTCATGCTCTGTGAAAGAATGTTCCACCTATTCGGCGAGAAGGCTCGAGAATCACCTGGAATATGTTGCCCGGCGCAGGAGGGCCGGGAATGAGTTGCGTTATGTAAGCAGGAAGTACGGTTTTCCTGTTACGACATCGCAGGAAACAGACATCGAAGTACCTGTGCTCGCTGCAGTCTCCGAGCCGCATGAGGACTGCCTGGAAGCGTCCTACAGCTGATACGACACCTGCCTTTCAGTCGAGGCCAATGTCGTTTATGATGCCGCCGCTGTGGCCGTCGATCACAACTACGATCTTCTTGCCCTTCCTGTCGTATCTTGCAAACCATACAGGAACGTGCATAAGCTCCGGGTCGGAAGTGTCCATATCAGTCTTCAGGCTCTGCACCATGTGGTGCTGCTTGTGAACCCTGGTATACTGCACCTGATTCACATTTGTTTTCGCCTGGTAGACAGCTGCATCCTCGCTCACATCACCGTTCAGGACCTTCACTCCCTTGGGGAATTTGTTCGGATCGAAAAGCGACCTTTCGTCGAGCTGGAACTCGTAGTTCTTGGGCTGGTACTCGTCAAGAGCCTTCATTGCAACAACGGGGAACTGGTAGTTCTGGTTCAGAGAATACGCCCTCGTGCTGTTCCCTCCCCCCATGCCGCCGCCGACCATTGAACCTATCAGCGTACCCTCCAGCAGACCGGTCCCGACTCCGCCGCCGCGTCCACTGTTCCCTCCAAATGCACCGCCCATGGCACCGAAAAGTGCGGCAGTGGTTGCTATCGTGCCAACCTGGGCGTATACATCCACAGCCGTGTATGTTGATCTTGCGGACACGGGAACTATCCAGTACGGCACAATGCTAAGTGTAATTTCCTCGACCTTTGCCTCTTCCGCAAAATGCCTTCTCAGCAATCCCCTGTCCATTACGTCTTTTATCTTTGATATGACCTGATCCTGCTGGTCCAGCTTGATCGGTAGCATCGTGTGGTTCTGAATGTTTTTCCAGCCGTCCCCCGCAAGCGAAACGCTGGTCCCGCAGTATTCGCATGTTATAACCATCTCACCAAACTGGGGTTTGATGGGTGCTCCGCAGCCCGGGCATTTGAGTTCAGTGACGGTTGCCGAAGCCACAACATTCCTTGTCTGCTTTGGTGTCTGCTGTTCCTGCTGTGCTCCCTGCCCGGCCTGAGCGACCTGGGCTGCTCCGCATTTGTAACAGAACTTCGCGTCCTGCGGAAGTTCGGCCCCGCATTTTATACAGTACATTTTGGCTCACATCGGTTTGCCGCAGTTCGGACAGAACTTCGCGGGCGACTGAAGCACGAAACCGCAGCTTGCACATTTAATCTCCTGCTGCGCGGCAGATTGCTGGGCGACGGCTGTTCCACAGCTCGGACAGAACTTCGTCCCCGCAGGCATCTTCTCGCCGCACTTCGCGCATGCGATCATCTGCTGTTGCTGTTGCTGTTGCAGGTTTGCGCCGCAGCTGGGGCAGAAAGTGCTGTTCGCCGGTATTATGTTTCCGCACTTCGGGCAGGGTCTTGTCTGCTGCTGCTGTATTCCCTGCATCATTGGTCCGGCCATTGCGTACCCGACACCCGCTCCTGCGCCAAGTCCAACACCGAGCCCTGCCCCTAATCCTGCGACACCGCTCGTATTCTTTGCGGCGTCAACCATGGCCTGTCCTGCCTGGTACTGAATGTAGTTCACTCCCAGGACAGACATCTGGGATCTTGTGTCAACCGCCTTCTGCACTTCATCCGGCAGGCTTATAGTCAGTCCTGGAACCTTGTTTATCTCAACCCCGTACTGCTGGAAGTGATCGGGCGACATGGAAAGGATGACCTGTTCTATGTTAGTCAGGTTCGTGGCGAGGTCAGTCACTTTCATGCCCTTGTCCTTCATCTTGCCGATCGAATTGTACGTGAGAAGAACCATCTGATCCTTCAGCCTTGCATCGACATCGTCGGATGTTTCAGCATTGAATGTCCCTACAAACTGGTTTATGAAATTCTCCGGGTTCGCCACCCTGTACCTGTATTCTCCATAAACCCTGAGGTTGACAACACCGAAAATGGGATCGAGAAATTCGTAAGGCTGTGTGCTCCCGAACTTGCCGTCGAAGAATCTCTTCTGAAGGTAATAGACCTCCGCCTGCTGTACAACGCCCGAGAAGAATTTCAGCAGTTTTCCGACTATTGGTGCATTGAAATCGGACAATGCATACCTGTTCGGCTGGTCGAAATACGTGAGTACTTTACCATCCCTGAAGAAGACTGCTATCTCGTCCTCCCTCACAACTATGTTGTCATTCAGCCTTATCAGCCTGGGCACTTTCCACATGACATTGTCCCGCTTGTACTGGTCCTCCCAGGCGATTGTGGTGGAACCAATCACGCTTCCGCCGGTGGCGGGTATTCCTGTATTCGCTGATTTTCTTCCGAACAATCTACCAACCTCACTTTATCTGTATTTTCTCCACTACCCTCATCCTGTTTTCAAACGCATTCTTGAAATCAGTTATCTTCGAGTCAGTGTCATCAATGCTTACACCCAGGGCGCTGTGTCCCGCGGCTGATGAAAGTGCATTGCATGAATCAGTCAGCTTTGAGGCGGTGTCAACGAAGGCAAAATCATAATCATACAGGCTGTTGAGGGTGTCCTGTCCAACACGTATCATGGGCGAAATCCCGGAATAGCCCTGTTCCGCGTGTTCAACCTCTCCTTCAAGCTGCTGAAGGCGAGAGATCAGTGATGCGACAGGCTCAAGCGATGAATAATCTCCCTTGTCCACCACAGTCCTTCTTGTATCCCTGAGGCTGCTGATTCCCTTCTGCAGTATGAGTGCAACCTGTCTCCTCAGGAGTTCATCAGCGGCACGGAGATCCTCAAGCTGCCTGTACCCCCTGAAACCCGGCACAACAAGCTGTATTTTCTTCAACAGTCCCTGGCTGTCCACGACCTGCTTTCTGATATCAGTTTGATCCGACGACATATAGGCAGACCTCCCTGGATAGGCGGCACAAGCGAATTGCCCTCCTCTGCATACAGGGATTACGCTTCCATGGCTATTATCTCAGGCACTGCTATTTAAGAAGGTGGCACTTAATATTAAAGCACCCGCCAGGGTGCCGCAGAACGGGGGGAACGAACCCGGGGATTTGAGCGCGGACCCTTGAACCCAACTCAGCTCTCGAATTCTTCCTGAAGGTCTATTATCACCTGTTCCAGCACCTCTTCGAAAGTACCGCTCTTGTACTCCCTCAGGCCACCAAGCTCACTCTGAACCTTGGCCAGGTAACTGTTGTCAGTTTTCAGGAACTCAACGTTGCACAGGGATTCTTCCATATCTTGCGTCCTCTGCAAAAAAGGCATAAAGCAATCAATATTTAACTGTTTATTACACGACATGCAGGACGCAGGTAGCGCTTTTCGGTACTTTTCGCGCAATGATTCCGAGCCCGTCTGTAGTTCCATCACTGACTAGGCTGTCACAGTGACGGGGGGTGACCCACTTCCCTCTCCATGTAGAACGCGTCACGTCCGGCACCGTAATAGTCCTTCACCGTTTCGGTGATGCTGTATCCGTTTTTCCTGTACAGGCTGATCGCTCCGCTGTTCTCGATTGCAACATGAAGTGAAAGTTTCACTATCCCCTTCCTCCTGGACATTGTCTCCGCCTCCTGCAACAGCATGTTGCCTAGCCCCTTCCTTCTCTCTTCAGGAAGCACAGCGATGGAGGCAATTTCGGCAGTCCTGGTGTGAAATATCAGGATTGCCGAAGCAAGTATCATTTCCCTTTCCACAACAAGTGTCACTGAAAAGGGATGCCGCAGGAAACCAAGCAGGATGGATCGGCTGAAGCGCCCGTACGAAAAGCACTTCCTCTCGATATCCTCCAGCTCGTCTATATCCCAGATGCCAGCTTTTCTCATTCTGATGTCAGTGGACTGTAACACCGCCAGCCCCCGCAGAATTGGGTCAGTCGGATTGGCTTCTTCTCAATCCGATTCTAAAACCCTATATATCATATTAAATTATTTTAACCGAATGTTGGAAAGCGAACAGTACAAGGTCGGAAGGGCGCTCAACTTCTCCTATCTGCTCTGGGACCCGGAGTCGAAGGAGGCCGCCGTCGTCGATCCATCCTTCGATACCAGCCAGGTGGAATCAGCCATTTCGAACAAAGGGCTGAAGCTGAAGTTCATACTCCTGACGCATCACCACCACGATCATGTCCAGGAAGCGGTGCCGCTAAGAAGGAGAAGCGGCGCGAGGATAGTCACGCACGAATCTTCAGGCGTCGAGCATGACATTGGGCTTTCAGACGGACAGTCTGTCCTTCTCGGCAAGGAGGAGTTAAGGCTGTTTCACACCCCCGGCCATACCGCGGACAGCTCATGTTTTCTTGCGGATGGCAGGCTCTACACTGGTGATACGCTCTTCATAGGTGAATGCGGGAGAGTGGACCTGGAAGACAGCAGCCCTGAGAGCATGTACGATAGCCTTATTGTCAAACTGCGCTCGCTTCCCGACGATCTGATTGTATACCCCGGCCATGACTACGGCAAGACACCTTCCGCCCCTCTCGGAGCGGAGAAAAAAAGCAACTATACACTGCAGCCAAGATCCAGGGAAGAGTTCCTGATATTCATGAGCTCATAGCAGGCTTGTATCATTCAGTAGTCTTTCCACAAGCATCTTCTCGACTCTCCTGATAGCCTTGCTTACTGCCGGGGCCGTGACGCCTGCAATCCTGGCAACATCGTCCGTGCTTGCCCTCCTCGGCACATCGAAGTATCCCATCGCGCTGGCAAGCTGAATTAGGGAAAGCTGTGATGCACTGAGCCTGTTTTCTGTCTTTCCCGTTCCAAAAGCGTCCGTGACTGAATGAATCCTGAAGTCTATTCCCTGCTGTCCAAGCAGCTCGGCCAGCGAACCTGCCTTGTCCTTCTCCACGAACAGAGTGAGCGTAACGGTCCCCCTGCTGATCCCGATTGGTGAAGCAAGATAAACGGAGCCACCAAGCTTTTTCAGCACAGGCGACAGTTTTGGCGGCATGACATGTTTGATTATCGCGGTATAGCTTCCAGCCGTCAGACTGGCATCAATGACCTCGAAGTCCAGGAGGTTGTACTTCTTCATCAGCTCCTCCCTCCTCTTCCCTATCTCATCAACCGTGTAGAAGTCTGCTGCCCTTCTGATCCTTACAAGTTCGGCAACAACGTCTTCGGAAATGAAGAGCGTTTGCAGAAGTTCCATGCTGCTGTTTCTTCTGTAGAACTTCGAGAGAAGCTCGCCAAGGGGGGCAATAGCCTCCAGGTTGAGGCTGATCACCATTCTCTTGAGTGGCATCATCCCGTGTAATGCGGCTCAAAAGATAACACTTCACCTTCCATATCGCCGCTCCACCTCTTTTTCAGTATATTTATTCATGACCAGTAATGGATAACACAGTGCCATGTTCTGCCTCATCGGGCACCGTCAACGCAGGGATTCTTTTCGTTATGGAAACATTGATTATTTCCATCATGCTAATGTCCACTTATGGTGCTTACCAAAGAGTCGGACAGCGGTGACATTACAGAGAAACTGGTATCCATGTCAAAGAGGCGCGGTTTCTACTGGCCATCGTTCGAGATATACGGCGGTATAGCCGGATTCTACGATTACGGTCCCCTCGGTATGTTGATGCGAAACAGTATCACTGACACCTGGAGACGGATTTACAGGTCAGAGGACTTCTACGAAATTGACACTCCTACCGTCAATCCTGAGAGCGTTTTCAGGTCATCGGGTCATCTCGAGTTCTTCACGGATTACCTGGTTGACTGCAACAGCTGTCACGAATCTTTCAGGGCTGATCACCTTGTTGATCTTGCCGGTGCTCCTTCCACCCCCGAAACGCTCTCAAAAAAGCTTTCGGAGGAGAAGACCAGGTGTCCCAGATGCGGCTCCAGGAACTTCTCGGCCCCGAGGCCGTTCAATCTCATGTTCCAGACCCAGATAGGGCCGGCAGGAAGCAAGACTGGATATCTGCGCCCCGAGACTGCCCAGGGGATTTTCATGAACTTCCAGCAGATAAACCGCTTCTTCAGGGAGAAGCTCCCCTTCGGCGTGATTCAGACCGGAAGGGGATACAGAAACGAGATATCACCCAGGCAGGGACTGCTAAGGCTCAGGGAACTCAACATGCTTGAGGCAGAGCTTTTCATAGACCCTTCAGAAAAGCAATGGAAGGATTTTGTAAAGATAACGGATGTTAAGCTCAACCTCCTTCCAAGGAGCGGGAAACAGACAACAATCAGCGCTGACGAGGCTGTGCGCGGTGGCATCATTGGCAGCGAAGTGCTTGCCTATTTCATGTGCCTGACCCACAGGTTCATGGTCAGTGTAGGCGTCGATCCTTCGAGAAGCAGGTTCAGGCAGCACGCCAAGGATGAAATGGCACACTATTCCACTGAAACATGGGATTTCGAGGCGGAGCTGAGCAGCGGCTGGACGGAAGTGGCAGGAGTCGCATACAGGGGCAGCTACGATCTTAGTGCCCACATCAAGGGCTCGTCCGCAGATCTCACATTCTTCAGAAAAAGTGGTACCGAAAGGGTGGAGAGGAAAGCAATTGTCAGGGCTAACAGGCCTAAGCTCGGCCCTGTCTACAAGGAAAAGGCAAAGGAGATGGCACTGCTGATTGAACAGCTTTCGCCTGAAGATGTGCGTGGAAAAAAAAGCATCCGGATACAATTCAATGGGAACAGGATCGATGTGCCTGCAGAATTTTTTTCGGTTGTGGAGACAGAAGAAAAGGTGAGAGGGGAGAAGTTCGTTCCGCATGTTGTGGAACCTTCCATGGGCCTGGACAGGATTTTCTTCACGGTGCTGGAGCACAGCTTCAGTGAATCGGACGGTTACGTTGTTCTGAGACTTCCTCCCCGGATAGCACCGATCAAGGCGGGAGTGTTTCCGCTCCTTGACGACAGCCGTATGACTGAGGCGGCGCTGGCGATTCATGATGAGCTCCTTGTCGGGGGTGTTGAACCGTACTACGACGACTCTGGCTCAATAGGCAGGCGGTATGCAAGAATGGATGAAGTCGGGACTCCATACTGCATAACTGTGGACGACGTGACATTGAAGGATGGGACTGTCACAGTCAGGGAAAGGGACAGCAGAAAGCAGGTGCGCATCGGCAGGAAGGATCTGGCAGGGTCGATCGGCAGGCTGCTCTCAGGCGGGAGGCTTGAGGACTTCGGCTCACCGGTCGAGCAGAAAGAAGAGAGCATGGGTGAAAAAGAGGGATAGTGGATGGATAGCACAATATTCGGTTCTATGTCGGAGGTAAGCATCGTTGCTGGCAGGATTGCGAAAATTTCGATAGGCAAGCCTGAGGTGAAGGGTCAGCTTGTTTACACCACGCCGGAAGAGGAATTAAGGAACATAGCAGGCAAGATGGTTGAGAAGGATCTTGACGAAATACCTGTGATGGAGAGGAAGAAGCTTGTAGGCGTGCTTTCGATGAAGCAAATAGTGAGGCGCAAGAACCTTCCTGCAAACACCAAGGTGAAAACGCTGATGACTGCGTACCCTGAATTGCATCCATGGAGCAACGTGTTTGACCTTGCGGATGCAATCGTGGACACGGGGTTCAGGCAGTTGCCTGTGACTGAGGACGGCAGGCTGGTTGGAGTTGCAGACAGGACTCTTCTTGTCAGGCTTGTCTCAACAGTCAGGGAAATCGGAAGGGTGAGCGTCTCAAGCGTGATGACGCCGAGCGTTGTCGCTCTCTCTGAAAAGGAATACCTGGACAAGGCATTTGAAACAATGAGATCCACCGGAATAAGGACAATTCCCATCGTTGATGATGCAGGACGGATGACCTCCATGCTTTCGATATCCGATCTGATTGCACTTGGATTGAAATCACGGTCAAGCCAGACCTTCGGTGAAATTGTGGGAAATGCAAACCCGGTGGAGGTCACTGTCGGAAGCATTGCAGGAAAGGACTACCGCAGCCTCTCGCCATCGGACAGCATGGAGAAGGCGATGAAAATGATGCTTAACGAGAAGGTGCGTTCCCTCCCTGTGCTCTCAGATGGCGTCCCCGTCGGCATAGTCACAAAGTTTGACATTGCGCAGATGGTAACATCTCTCCAGATCAGGGAGGCTGTCTATGTCCAGATAACAGGGTTGACAGACGAGGGCATACTGGAAGAAATGTACAATGCGATACAGAAGAGCATGAACAGGATCGAAAAGATATCGAGGCCTGTTTCTCTTTACATGCATGTGCACACATACAGCAGTGAATTCAGCAAGGTCAAGTATTCCCTAAGCGCGAAGCTCCAGACGGTGGACAAGCTGTTTGTCGCCAAGTCAATTGACTGGGAGCCGCTGAAAACAGTCCAGGACCTTCTGTACAAGCTTGAGAGCATGGTCAAGGAAATGAAGTCAATGAGGGTGGATGCCCGGAAGCACAAGAAAAGCGCCAGGCTCGAGGCATAGTCCGCGTTGGTTGCTTTTGTGATTGAGGATCTATGGGCAACAAATAAATAATCCAAGATCTGCTGGGTACTGCCATGAATCTGACGAGCACGACCATACTTGCTGCTATAGTGGTTTTTGTACTGTTCATGCTCATGGTCCAGGCAGCCCATCCGGCTTCATCTTATTCCATAACAACTGGCCCCGTGCTTTTCCAGTCCGATGGCCCTTCAGGCGGCCTGAATGCGAGTTCGCCGAGCGCACTGAACCAGCTTGTCTTCTCCGCAGTCGGCGCTGTTGTGTGCGTGCTGTCTGCTGCCGGTCTTGCAGTTGTGATAAGGCGCGGCAACTTTCTCTGAATATTCCCTGTCGCACATCGGGCAGTCCAGATGCTCCTGTCACGGCTGTCCGGTCCGCCTGGATTACGGAATCTCGAAAACTAATAAGTACCGGATGTGAATGCATCAAAGGTATCTCATTTGAAAAACGCGGGCCTTCTGCTGCTCGAGGACGGGACTTCTTATGAGGGCAGTATTTTCGGCCATGTTTCAGGGGCGTACGGCGAAGTAGTTTTTTCAACTTCAATGACCGGCTTCGAAGAATCTGTTACAGACCCGTCGTACCGGGGCCAGTTGCTTGTCTTCAGCTACCCACTGATTGGAAACTACAGGTTCACTTCCAATTCACTTCAGTCAAAAGGCCCCCAGGTACGCGGAATTGTTGTTTCCGAATGCGCATCGGCCCCGTCCGGCGCCGGCACATCACTCAGCGATTTCCTGAAGAAGCACCGTGTTCCCGGCATAGAGGGGATCGACACAAGAAGCCTTGTGCAGAAGGTGAGGACTGCAGGTACAATGAAGGGCATGATCATCCCCGGCCCAGACATTGACCAAGGGGAAATCAGGCTGAGGGAGATGGAGCGCATGAAGAACGTGTGGGAGGAGAACCTTGTCGGCGAGGTCAGCACATCAAGAAAAAGGGGGCCGTTTGGGAGTGGGCCGAGGGCTGTCATAATCGACTGCGGGATGAAGAAGAACCTCCTGCGCGACATTTCCTTAAGATTCGAGACGTACGTTGTTCCGCATTCAACCACCTTTGAGCGTGTCAAGTCCCTGTCGCCAGAATGCATTGTTGTTTCAAGCGGCCCAGGCGATCCGTCCCATCCGGGTATGTCACAGACACTGACTTCTCTCCGCCGCCTGTGCGAAGAGTATCCTGTCCTCGGCATCTGTCTCGGGCACCAGCTTGTTGCGCTTTCCCAGGGGGCACGCACCTACAAGCTCAAGTTCGGCCACAGGGGAATAAACCATCCGGTGAGGTTCGGCGAAAAGGTCTACATCACTTCGCAGAACCACGGCTTTGGCGTCGACGAAGAATCCCTGTCCGGCACACCGCTGAACGTAAGTCAGAGGAGTTTGAATGACTGGACGGTTGAGGGCCTTCAACACAGCAACGGGCGCGTCATAACGACACAGTATCACCCCGAGGGCGGGCCTGGCCCCTCTGATACGACTTTCATATATGATGCATTCAAGAAAATAGTTGAGCGAGGTGCCTGAAATGCCCCTCGACCCGACACTGAGAAAAGTGCTTGTCATTGGGTCGGGACCGATCGTGATCGGCCAGGCAGCTGAATTTGATTTTTCAGGCAGCCAGGCATGCAAGGCGGCAAGGGAGGAGGGTGTTCATGTGGTCCTGCTCAATTCGAATCCAGCCACTATCCAGAGCGACAGGGAGATTGCCGACACCGTCTACATCGAGCCAATGGATGCCGAGACTGTAAGGCGCATAATTGTGGAGGAGAAGATTGACGGCATTTTCAGCGGGATGGGCGGCCAGACGGCACTCAATCTCTGCTCTGAACTGTCAGAGAAATCAGTGCTGTCCGACCACAATGTCAGGCTGCTCGGGTCAAACCAGGCTGCCATTTCGGCTTCCGAGGACAGGGAGCTTTTCAGGGAAGCGATGATCGGGGGAGGCCTTCCTGTTGCAAAGAGCTTCACATGCACCTCACTTGCAGATTCAAGGAAGCTGGTGGAGGAGCTTGGTGGATATCCCGTGATGATACGGTCCGCATACACGCTCGGCGGAACCGGCAGCGGCATAGTCCGTGGTGATGAAGAGCTTGAATACGTTGTCGGGACGGGACTTGCGAGTTCCAGGATAGGCCAGGTAATAGTTGAGGAAAGCATACTGAACTGGGAAGAATACGAGTACGAGGTCGTTCGGGATTCGGCTGGAAACTGCATCATAATCTGCAGCATGGAAAACCTCGACCCGATGGGTATTCACACCGGGGAGAGCATCGTGGTTGCCCCGGCCCAGACGCTGAGCGACAGGGAACACCAGATGCTCCGCAGCTCAGCCCTCAGGATTGTCGAGCTTCTTGGCATAGAGGGTGCGTGCAATGTGCAGTTCGCCGTTCACCCGCGCACAAGGGAATTCAGGGTGGTCGAAGTCAATCCCAGGGTTTCAAGAAGCTCCGCGCTGGCCTCGAAAGCCACTGGCTATCCAATCGCCCGGATTGCGGCTAAAATAGCACTCGGCCTGCGTCTGGATGAGATCGAGAATGCAATCACAAGGAAGACCCTGGCCGCATTCGAGCCTGCGCTTGACTATGTTGTCGTAAAGATCCCCCGCTGGCCGTTTGACAAGTTCAGGCTTGCCGACAGGAGAATAGGCACGCAGATGAAAAGCACCGGGGAGACGATGGCGATAGGGAGATCATTCGAGGAGGCAATGCTTAAGGCGCTCCGCTCGCTAGAGACCGGCCTCCTGGATCTTGAGACAGGTGAAGTTGCAGAGTGGCAGGACAGCTCGATTGTGGAGGAGCTCAGAAGGCCCTCTGACAGGCGGGTATATGCAGTAATCGAGGCACTCAGGAGATCCTTTCCCGTTGCCAGGATAAGGAAGGAGTGCGGCTGGAATGCATTCTTCCTCCACAAGATGGAGCATCTGGTCCGCGTGTCTGAATCGGTGAGACTCGGGAAGGATGGTGCGCTTGCAGAAGCGCTCCAGCTCGGATTCAGCCCGGACTACATCGCGAGGCTTACCGGGAAAGCACCTCCCCATACCAAGTGCTACAGGATGGTGGATACATGCGCGGCAGAGTTCGAGGCCCATACTCCCTACTACTACGGAACAACGCAGGGAGTCGACGAGGTCAGGGAAACCGGAAGGAAGGGAATACTGATAATCGGCGGCGGACCTATTCGCATCGGCCAGGGCATAGAGTTCGACTACTGCTGTGTTCACGCCGCGCTGACTTCCAGGGAGGAGGGATATGACGCAATCATTGTCAACAACAACCCCGAGACCGTGTCAACTGACTTTGACCTGAGCTCAAGGCTGTACTTCGAACCGCTCACCAGGCGCGACATAATGGATATAGTCGACCGGGAGAGGCCCTTTGGCGTGATGACCCAGTTCGGCGGCCAGACTGCACTTAATGCAGCCATGGACATAGGCCGGGAACCGCTGGTGAACATACTCGGCACACCACTCTCATCTCTTGTCCTTGCAGGAAACAGGAAGAAGTTCTCCGACTTTGTCAGGGCCCTTGGCCTTGAGCAGCCTGCTTCCCTCGAGGCATTCTCCGCAGAAGAGGCAATGAAATGCGCAGGAGAGCTTTCATATCCTCTCATTCTCAGGCCGTCCCACATAATAGGAGGCAGGGGGATGGAGATTGTGTTCGATGAAGCCCAGATGAAATCATACCTTGGCAGCACAGGAATATCGCGCTCCAACGGCCTGCTTATTGAAAGGTACCTTTCAAGGGCGGTGGAGGTGGATGTCGATGTTGTTTCCGACGGTTCGGGCACATTCATAGGAGGAATACTGGAGCATGTGGAGGCTGCCGGTGTGCATTCGGGTGACGCAACAATGGTGATGCCACCGCAAACACTCAGCAGGGAGGAGGTGGCAGAAATAGAGAGGCAGACTCTCCTCCTGACTTCCTCTCTCCAGGTGAAGGGGCTTGCGAATTACCAGTTCGCTGTCAGGGAAGGCAGGGTGTTTGTCCTGGAGGCAAACCCGAGGGCCAGCAGGACGGTGCCGTTCGTTTCAAAGGCTACGGGCATACCCCTGTCAAAGATTGCGACAAAAGCAATACTTGGACACAGGCTGGACGAATTCGATCTCAGGAGCAGGATCGGAGAGAAGGTCGCGGTGAAGGTCTCAGTGTTCCCGTTCCTGAAGCTGAGGGGCGTGGACAGCGTGCTTGGCCCCGAGATGAAGAGCACGGGCGAAGTCATGAGCATCGGCAGGACATATGCCGAGGCTGCCTGGAAGGGATTCACCGCAGCAGGGTACAGGCTGCCAACAAGCGGGTCTGTCTACATGACTGTAAGGGACGCGGACAAGGAGCAGCTTCTGCCCGTGGCATCAAAACTCATGTCGCTTGGTTTCGGCATATATGCAACGAGGGGCACACAGGAATTCCTTGAGAGGAACGGGATCCGTGCAGAAAGGGCCTACAAACTGTCTGAGAACCTGAAACCGGACGCCATAGGCCTGATGAGGTCAGGCAACGTTTCTCTTGTGATCAACACTCCCAGGATAGCATCGGGGAGCGTCCGCGACGGCTCAATGATGAGACGCGTTGCGGTGGAGACAGGCATACCGCTGGTGACCACAATAAGCGGGGCGAAGCTGATGGCCGAGGCAATCGAATTCGGAATCAGGGGTGAACCGAAGCTGGTGCGTATCTGAGAAGTGGAGCACAGACATCCACCACTGTCATCTCAGCGTCAGTTCCCTGACGCCCTTTGCTTTTTTCAGAAGTGGAATAAGCTCGGCCGGCACCTCCGAGCCTGTGACCACGTACAGCTTGGGATCCTCGTTGAGTTCAGGGTCCTCGACAATGGCCTGCCTGATGCTTATTCCGGCATCTGCTATTATCTTGGACACTTCGGCCAGTATTCCAGGCTGGTCCGCATTGTCCACGCTTATTTCAACCGTCCCCCAGTTCATTTCGTGCGCCACATGGCTTAGATTCGCGACTGGCTGCAGATTGCCGAAGAATTTCATCAGTTCCGGATCCTTGCTTATCGTCTCCGCAGTCGCTCGGACTACTCTCCTGTCGACGCCTGCGGATCTTGCAATTGAAACGTCACTGAGCCTCACGTCCCCGCAGTATATTTTCGCATCCCTGACCCGGAGTCCAAGCTTAATCATCATTCGTGCGACCTTCGATTGTCCCGGGTAAATGCCGAATTCCCGTGCGATATCTTCCCACATGCACTTCAGAGCATATATCTGTACAATAATGTATAAATATGTTGTGTGTCTAGAAACCTGACACGATTTATCATGATAGGCAAAGATATCAGACTTGAAAGGATTTTTGAAAGGAATTCAGGCAACGCTCTCATTGTCCCAATGGACCATGGAATTTCAGACGGTCCCATTCCGGGCATCGTCGATATTCGGGAAACAATTAATAGCGTGGCACTAGGTGGCGCGACAGCAATTGTCATACATAAAGGTTTGGTCGAACACGGACACCGTGGATACGGAAAGGATCTCGGCCTGATTGTTCACCTGTCCGCGAGCACAAGCCTCTCACCACGCCCGAACAAGAAGGTGATTGTGACGGGTGTCGAAGAAGCCATCCGGCTCGGAGCAGACGCTGTATCCGTCCATGTGAACGTCGGCTCCGATGATGATGAGATGATGATGCAGGACATGGGTTCGATTGTGGCGGAGTGCAGGATATGGGGGATGCCGCTGCTGGCCATGATGTACGCCAGAGGGAAGGACATCGGTGATCCGTACGACGTTGATCTTGTCAAGCACGTTGCCAGGGTGGGTGCGGAAATTGGCGCCGATGTGGTCAAGGTCAACTACACGGGTGATGAGGAAACCTTCAGGGAGGTAGTGAAAGGTTGCCCTGCACCGATACTCATTGCTGGAGGGCCGAAGGTTGATTCCGACCGTGCCGTCCTTGCAATGGTGGCAGGCTCCTTGAAGGCCGGAGCCAAGGGCGCCTCCATTGGCCGGAACATATGGCAGCACAGTGAACCTCAGAAGATCACTGCTGCCATGAGTTCCATACTGTTCCAGAAGAAAAGCGAGGATGAGGCAATGAAGATGTTGGTGCGCAGTTGAGAAACGGGCTTATTCTCTGGGTCAAGGCGGACAACATTGAAGACTCCGGCGAAAGGCATCGCACTGTGCTGGAGTCGGTTCAGCGCGGTTATTCGGAGATAGTTGTGAGGCAGGAGGATCTGGGCCTGACATCAGCTGCCAACTTCATACCAATTGTTCTTGACGCCGGGAACATACTTATTGAAGGGCGCAGGGCAGGCCGTCTTCTGACAATCAACAGTGCCGATGACATGCCAGGGGACGACGAGCTTGAGGGTGAGTTCCTCATAGTCGAGACTGGCGACTGGAAGGTCATACCGCTCGAAAACCTGATAGCCCAGTGTTCGGCACGGAAGGTGAAGCTGATTGCTTCAGTCAAATCGACATCCGAGGCGCGGCTGTTCGTACAGACGCTTGAAAAAGGTGTTGATGGCCTGCTGATAACTCCCATGTCTCCTTCGGGACTGAGCGAGTTTACAGGCATTGGTGAGGAGCACTCGAAATCGTTTGCGCTTGAGGAGGCGGAAGTAATATCTGTGAACCAGGCGGGAATGGGAGACAGGGTCTGCGTGGACACATGCTCCCTGCTTGAACTGGGAGAGGGCATGCTCATAGGCTCGCAGTCGTCAGTCTCGTTCCTCGTCCACTCCGAAACGCTCGAGACGAGATATGTCAATTCCAGGCCCTTTCGCGTCAATGCGGGCCCGGTCCATTCCTATATCGTACTGCCGGACGGGAAGACAGGATACCTGTCCGAACTCAGCTCCGGACGCGAGATCCTTGCAGTCAGGAGGGATGGCTCATCGAGAAACGTAACAGTCGGGCGTGTAAAGATCGAGAGGCGGCCGCTGCTGCTGGTACAGGCGAAAGCTGCTGGAAAGGAGTGCAGTATAATTCTCCAGAATGCAGAAACCGTCTGCCTCTGTTCCAGAAAAGGCGTTCTTCCTGTAACATCTGTGAAGAAGGGTGACCAGGTGCTTGTCCACGTTGAACAAGGCGGGAGGCACTTTGGAATGAAGATCGACGAAACAATACACGAGAGGTGAACTTCCGCTTGATATGTGCTTCCATCTCCTCTGACAATGCCAACGACATGCTCCTCAGGGCTCGCGCGGCAGCCGCTCGCGGTGCCGAGGCAGTTGAGCTCAGAATCGACTCCCTTGCAAGTCCCACCATGGATGATATTCACCTTCTTTCTTCTGCAAAGGTGGCGACAATAGCGACGTTCAAGGGAAGTTCGGTTGAGCTTCTCAGGGGTGACGGTCTCTCTGAGATATTCGAGTCGTTTGATCTTGTGGACGTGGAGAAAGCAGAAGCGGATGGGATTCACATTCCAGACAAATACAGGGAAAGGCTGATACTCTCGTTTCACGGGGAAATAGGGTCAGTCGGGGACTGCACTTCAGTAATGTCCTCCATGCTAAGCAAAGGCTCTATTGCCAAATGCATCAACACAGGGAGTGGATACGGCCTGTCCATGATTCCGTGCATGGCAGCCGGTTCAATGCAGTCCGCCATGGATCGCGTCATCTCCTTTTCCACCGGCGACGAGGGAATGCTCTCAAGGATATGGTCCATGAGGAACGGGGCTCCCGTTTCATACGCATGCCTGGGCGAAGGCGAAAGAACCGCCTCCGGCCAGCTTACAATTGAGGAAATGCTTTCGGCAAGGGACGGTTACGTGCTGGGCATCGTAGGCTCCAGGGCAGCAACAGATCACAGCCTCTCCCCCGCCATCCATTCGGCGCTCCTTTCCGAAAGTGGATTGAGCGGTGTTTATCTCAGGTTCCCGGCGGAAAAAGGAGAATTGGGCAGCTTCTTCGAAGCGGCCGCAACAGCTGGTGTGAACGGTTTCAACGTCACGATGCCATTCAAGGAGGAAGCGCTCAAGCTGGCAGATTCGGCCGACGAAATATCAGTCGAAGCGGGTGCTGTGAACACAATTGTGGGCAGCAATGGCAGGTTCACCGGCTACAACACGGATGCTTTGGCCCTCTCAGAGATAGTCTCGGGCCTGGGACCAGAGAGCGCGCTGATATTCGGAAGCGGCGGCGCGGGGAGGGCCGCCTCGTACTCGCTGCGTGGAAAGTCTGTGAGCATAGCTGCCAGAAATGAGGAGAGCGGGAGGAAGCTTGCAAGGCAGTTCGGCTACGACGCATTCGACGGATCCGGGTCGAGATTCGATGTCCTGGTGAACTGCACTCCTATAGGCATGGAGGAAGGGAGCATCCCGGAGTACATTCGCAAGTGCAGGTTCGGGGCTGTCATCGACTTCGTCTATTCCAACCGGGAGACGCCCTTCATGCGGCTCGCCCGCGAGCAGTCTGCCAAATACGTGGGCGGTATTGAAATTCTTGCCAGGCAGGCCGTCCATTCCTTCAGGCTGTGGACAGGTCGTGAAGTCGACCCTGCACTTGCAGAGTCTGTCATAGGGGGTGCTCCGGAAGATGCTCATTGAGTCGGAATACACGGAGCACGGGGCCGCGACAATAGTTTCGGCCATTTCAAGCTACTACGGTGTTTCTTTCGGAGTGTCTCTCAGGACGAAGGCGACTCTCCGGAAAGGTGAGGGAGAAGGGACAACTGTAGAGGTCAGCGGTCCAGAGAAGGTTGACGACAGGCTCGTCCTCGAGTGCGTAAGATACGCCCGCGGTGCAGGTCTTCTTGATGGGCATGTGCATGTGAGCGTCGAATCGCAGATACCGCCTTCGAGGGGGATGAAAAGCAGCAGCAGCGTTTCACTCGCCGTACTGGGAGCAGCCATGCAGTCTTCAGGAAAGAAGTTTACTGATGGGACCCTGCTGCGCATGTCGGCAGAAGCATCAATCAGGGCAGGCGTTTCGGTGACTGGCGCATATGATGACGCCGCCGCATGCCATTACGGCGGAATAGTTTTCACAAGCAACAGGAGCATGAGAATCATGAAACGCCTGCAGATAAGGGGCGGGTACAAGACCGTGTTCTGCATCCCTCGGCGCAGGATAAGCAAGCCCTCCCTCCCAATCGCCGAGCTGTCAAAGCATTCGGCTGAAATGAAGGCAATGTATGACGCCGCACGAAAAGGAATGCTCAGCGAGGCATGCATGTCCAACACGATGCTCCTGTGCAGCCTCCTTGATATCGATCCCTCTCCCGCTGCAGAAGCAGCTCGCGCCGGGGCGGTCATGTCGGGCCTGACAGGGACCGGCCCTGCCTTTTTTGCAGTTGCTGGCGGTGACGATGTTAATGAGATTGTCTCTGTCATGGGTAGATATGGAAGCACAATTGTGGCAGAGCCGAGGGGGGTGAGCCGCAATGGTCATGCTTTCTAGCCCCTCCGGGCCGCTCGAGGGATCGGTGAAAGCGCCGCCCTCAAAGAGCATCACACACAGGGCGATTGTCCTGGCACTTCTCTCGGCTGGCAAAACCACCATCGGCAACGCGCTCCTGAGCGGCGACACTCTCAGCACGCTTGAAGCAGCAGGGCACATGGGTGCCACCTTCTCGCGCGGGAAGAAGCTGACCGTCCGCTCTAGCCTGCATCAGGCAACTGATGTGATAAATGCAAACAATTCGGGCACAACTGCAAGGCTCATGAGCTCGATTGCAGCCCTCTTGCCGGGACATGCAGTTATCACCGGCGACAGCTCGCTCAGAAGGAGACCGATGGAACCAATCATAAAGGCGGTCAGGCAGCTTGGCGGGAAGGCGTTTTCCACCACCGGGACCGGTTTCCTTCCTGCCGTATTCGGTGGCAGGATGAACAGGGAAAGGGCAACGCTGCCGGCGGACATAAGCTCACAGTTTGCCTCGTCGCTTGCCATTTCCTGCCCGATGAAGGACAATGACACGACGATCAGGCTAACCGGAAAGCTGCAGTCGCTCGCGTATCTGAGGCTGACACTACAGATGGTATCAATGTTTGGCTGCCGCTCCGAGCTCGACGGGAACGAGATCCACTGCTCTGGCGGCGGCAGCTATTCGGGCAGGCAAATCACAATCCCTGGAGACTATTCTTCCGCATCGTTCATGCTTGCAGCGGCTGCAGTCACCGGGGGAACGGTAGAGGCGAGCGGCCTGGATGAGACGCTCATCCAGGCAGACTCGAGGATTGTGGACATTATTTCGTCATTTGGCGCAAGTGTAAGGAGAAGGACTGGAAGTGTCTCTGTTCAATCGGCAGAACTGACTTCTGCCGATGTTGACTGCACGGAGTCTCCTGATTTGTTTCCGGTTGTATGCGTACTTGCCGCTGGGGCGAAAGGCAGGAGCGTGATACGCGGCTCACTCAACCTGCGGTTCAAGGAAACCGACAGGGTGAAGACAACGTGCGGCATGCTCAGGGGGCTTGGCGTGAAATTCAGCGTCAGGGGCGAGCAGATTACTGTCGCGGGCGGAACAATACGGGGCGGCATGGTCGAGAGCCACGGCGACCACAGGATTGCAATGGCGGCCTGCGTGGCCGGTCTCGCATCCGAAAAAGGATGCGCCGTCTCGGAAGGAGAATCGTACGCGGTGTCCTATCCGTCCTTCATGGAAGACATCAGGTCTCTCGGTGGAAAGGTGCGATTGACATGAATTCGATTGGAACAAATCTAAGACTCACGATATTCGGCGAAAGCCACGGCGAACAGGTGGGTGCACTTCTTGACGGCCTGCCTGCAGGAATGTCGGTGGACGCAGCTGCCGTCCAACACGATGTGGACATGCGCAGGCCCGCCCCGCTCATAGGTACAGCCAGGCAGGAGGCTGACCTCGTCAGCATCAGGGGTGGAATAAGGGAAGGAAAGCTCACCGGCACCCCTGTCCTTCTGGCACTCAACAATACAGACGTTAGAAGCGCAAGCTACGAGGAGCTGAAGCGCATACCCCGCCCAGGTCACGCCGATTTCACCTCGTTTGTCAAATATAAAGGTCACGCAGACCACCGCGGCGGCGGCCAGTTCTCAGGAAGGCTGACAGCCCCCATTGTTGCAGCCGGAGCGCTGGCGAGGCAATATCTTTCCGGAAAAGGGACACGCATTGCGGCTCATGTGGTAAGGATACACGATGTCGTCGACGGAACAAAATACTCGTTCGATGAAATCGAATCGGGCAGGTTCTCCAACGATATCAGGTGCGTCGACGGACGGGCTGCCGAATTGATGAAGGTAAGGATACTTGAAGCAAGGAAGAAGGGGGACAGCGTTGGCGGAATAATAGAGTGCATTGCCACCGGGATTCCTGCGGGACTGGGCGAGCCCTTCTTCGACACTGTCGAGGGCGAGCTGTCAAAGATGGCGTTCTCTATACCAGCCGTCAAGGGAATCGAGTTCGGTTCTGGCTTCGGATCTGCACTCATGTACGGCAGCGAGAACAACGATCCATTTGTGGTCGCGAAGGAACGGCCGTGGGGAGTCGCGACTTCGACCAATAACGCGGGCGGCATCAACGGAGGCATAACGAACGGCATGGACGTTGTCTTCAGGGTCGCTGTCAAACCGACCTCGTCTATTTCGAGGCCGCAGATGAGCGTGGACCTCGATACGCTTGAGGAGAGAGAGCTGACTGTCAAGGGAAGGCATGATCCGTGCATTGTTCCCAGGGCAGTGATAGTGGTAGAGGCCGCATGCGCGATTGTAATGGCGGACCTGTATTTGCGGAGTGGATTGAAGTGAGTGATGGCGAGATAGAGCTGATGAGGCAGAGGATAAGAGAGACGGACGACAGGATACTGAAGCTTGTTGCCGATCGAATGAAGGAAGCGGAAGCGATTGGACGGCTGAAGAGGACACACAGCGTGCCCTTGCGCGACTACACGGTCGAGGCACGCGTGATAAGCCACGCGGAAGAGCTCTGCGAGAAGATGGGTGTTGAAAAGCAGATAGGGAGGGAGATCGCCAAGCTGCTCATAAGCGCATCACTCTCGGTCCAGTCTTCGAGTGACATAAAGGTGTACAACGGTCAAAAGAAGAGAATACTTGTTGTAGGCGGGAACGGGAAGATGGGCCTGTGGTACTCCAGATTCTTCAACGTACAGGGGCACGATGTGGTAGTCAACGACCCGCGTGGCGGCTCTCCCTACAAGACAGAGAACGACCTGGGGAAGGCGGCGCTGGAAGCGGATGTAGTCCTTCTCTCAACGCCTATATCGGCCACGTCATCTGTGCTTTCAGAGGTGATTTCAACGGGCACGAGGGCCCTGATCATGGACGGCTGCAGCCTCAAGTCGCCTCTAATCGGCGAACTCAAGCGCGGTGTCTCTCTTGGGATGAAGATAGCAAGCATTCATCCCATGTTCGGGCCGGGCGCCAAGACACTTGCCGAACAGAACATGATCGTCTGTGATTGCGGCAACCCTGCTGCTGTCGACGAAGCGACATCGCTCTTCAGCGACACATGCCTCTCCATACGAAGGCTGGACATAGACAAGCATGACGAACTTATGGTTTATGTGCTTGGCATGACACATGCCATGAACATTGTCCTTTTCAACGCACTTGCATCAAGCGGAAGGAGCAGCAGCGAACTCTCAGAATTTGCAAGCACAACATTCAGGAAGCAGATGCAGACAACAGTTGATGTTGCAGGAGAAAATCCCCTGCTCTATTATGAGATACAGAATCTCAACAGACACAGGGAGATGGTATTCCACTCACTTGAGCAGTCGCTGTCCGAGCTGAAACGTGCGTCCTTCTCACGCAGCAGCGCAGAATTTGTGAGCATGGTGGAAAGGGGAAGAGAATATTTCGGAGGTCCGGGCAATGGGCAGGCTTAGGGTCGCCGTTCTTGGAGCGAGCGGCATGGTAGGACAGCGGTTCTGCGAGATGCTGTCAGATCATCCTTTCTTCGACACACCTGCGCTGTTCGGTTCGGAGAAGAGTGGAGGACGTACAATGGCCGAAGTCCTCACTATCCCGGAACCAAGAATATCCAGCGAGCTACTTTCGGCAAGAATCAGCCCTCTTGATACGGACTCTGTAATAAGGGAGGATTTCGACGCAGTTTTCAGTGCGCTTCCCACTCCTGTCGCCGCATCTGTCGAAATTGGAATGATGCAGCGCGGGGCGCGCATTTTCACAAATGCCTCGCCGAACAGGATGCGGGCAGATGTCCCTCTTGTCGTGCCAGAAGTCAACCATGAGCATCTGTCCATCGTCTCCGGCAGGAAAGGCTTCATTGTGGCAAATGGCAACTGCAGCTCGATAGGACTTGCAATCGGCCTTAAGCCGCTTGAGACACTCGGGCTGGTGAGCGTCGAAGTGACGACAATGCAGGCGCTCAGCGGGGCGGGGTACCCAGGTGTGCCCTCGCTTGACGCGGCCGCGAATATTGTTCCATTCATCGAGGCGGAAGAGGAGAAACTGTCGCAGGAGATTCCCAAGATGCTTGGCAGACTGGATGGTGGCGCAGTCACCCCTTCGGCTGTGAATGTGACTGCCACCTGCACCAGGGTCCCTGTAAGGGACGGCCACATGGAATCAGTTTCTGTCGAGGCGGGCAGGGAGACGAGCGTCGATGAGGTGTCCCGCCTGTTCTCCTCTTTTTCGTCCCTTCCGCAGGAACTTGCCCTCCCATCCGCTCCCGAGAAGCCCGTCATATACAGGGAGGAAAGGAACAGGCCGCAGCCGATACTGGATGTCAACGCAGGCTCCCCTGCAAGGGCGAGGGGCATGGCGGCCACCGTCGGCAGGCTGAGGGTTGATGGCAGGCGAGTGCGCTTCATTGTGCTAACCCACAACACCATCCGCGGTGCAGCGGGCGGCTCAGTGCTAAACGCTGAAATACTGCGCAGCAAGGGGGTCCTTTGAATGGCGAAAGATTCAGTCGTGATGAAGTTCGGTGGCTCCTGCCTCAGGGATTCCGGTGGAATCAGGAGGCTCGTTTCGATAGTGTCTGGACAGAAGAGGTGTACAGTCGTGGTAAGTGCAATCTCGGGCGTAACAGACAGCATCGAGAGTGAGATAACAGGCAGACTCAGCGAAAGTGGAATTGAGTCGTTCATAAAACAGCTGACCGAGAAGCATATAGGGCTGCTCCGGGAGGTCTGTTCAGGCAGGACGCTCGAGCAGTACTCGAGGGACGTCAGGAAAACGGTCGGCAAATTCGGAAGAATACTATACGGTGTCTATTACACAGGAGAGCTGACGCAACGGATGAAGGCTCTCCTCATGAGCTACGGCGAGCGTCTGTCCGCGAGGGTCGTTGCCGCTGCCCTGGACGCGTCAGGCAGGCAGGCAAGGGTTTTCGACTCGGACACACTCCCGCTCCTTACAGCAGGCAGCTACGAAAATGCGAACGGGCTCCTTGGACAGACAAGAAGGATAGCTTTCAGGAAGCTCAATGCAGCTGCGGATCGGGGCATGGTGCCCGTTGTCACCGGTTTCTTCGGAGTCAACAGGGACGGACACGTCACCCTCCTTGGAAGAAACGGCACGGATTACAGCGCTTCAATAATCGCATATGCAATGGGTGCCCGCAATCTTGTCATATGGAAGGACGTTGATGGTTTCCTCACGGCCGATCCTTCCTTCGTGAAGGGTGCGAAGCTCATTGAAGAGCTGTCATACGGCGAGGCATCAGAACTCTCCTACTTCGGCGCGAATGTTCTACACCCGAAGGCAGTTGAGCCGGCCGAAGAGGGCAATACAAGGATAAGGATACTGAACATAGGCAGTCCTTCCTCGACAGGCACTCTCGTCACATCCGTCAGGAAGAAAGCTGTTGGCATCGTGAAGAGCGTATCGTGCCTCGAGAATCTCGCAATCGTGAGGGTGTATGTCAGTGGCGGGGGCTTTCAGTCAGGCACGCTGTCACACATCTCCGGTTTCCTGGGCCGGGCGGGTGTGAACATAATATCCGCCACCACATCTCAGACATGCATTGCTTTCCTTGTGCTTGAAACGGAGCTGGGCATTGCTGTTTCATCGCTCAGGGAAACTGTAAACAGGGGAGTGGAGAAGATTGAAACGGAGAAGCATGTCGCCCTTATGTGCGTTGTAGGCGAGGGACTCGGGACGACGAAGGGCATTGCGGCAAAGGTGTTCACCGCCGTCTCAGAGGGAGGCATAAACGTGGGCATGATGTCCGCCGGTGCATCCAGGGCCGCATATCATTTCACAGTGAAAATGGATGTCTTGAACAGCGCCATGAACGCGGTCCACAGAGTATTTTTCGGTGACTGAAATGATTTTCAGGGAAAGTATGTCCCGTGATGGCCCCGAGGAGCTTTTCTCAAGGCTGCTCAATTCAGGCAGGGACTGCTTCCTCCTTGAAAGCGCCTCCGGCCCGAGCAGGTCCGCCCGGTTCAGCTTCCTTGGAGCCGATCCGCATGAAAAGGCCACCTACTCCAACGGCTCGGTCAGCTTCGGAGGCTCGAGGAGGAAGGAGAGGATCGATTCCTTCCTGAGGGAGAACATGAAGAGGCGAAAGCCGACGAGTTCAATGCCTTTCCCCTATATTGGCGGCTTCGTCGGATACTTTTCATACGACACGGTCCGTCAATTCGAGAAGCTTCCGGACAGGCACAGCGGATCATCATTCCCTGATGCTGAGCTTGGCCTTTTCACCGACGGATTCATTTTCGACCATGTTGCCGGCAAGAGTTATTACTTTTCCTGGGACGATGACAGGGAGAAGGAGTTTGTTTCAGCCGACCGCCTTGAAAAAGAGCAGGTGCACACAAGGCTCGAGCCTCTCCAGACGAAGAGTTCATACATCGAATCGGTGGAGAGGGCAAAGGAGTACATCAGGGAAGGAGACATCTTCCAGGTCGTGCTTTCAAGGAGGTTAAGCATGAAGGGCACCAGGGGGATGCTTCCATTCTACTCAGCACTCAAGTCGCTGAACCCGTCTCCGTACATGTACTATGTCAAGTTTGGCGGGAGGGAGGTTATAGGCTCCAGCCCTGAAACACTCGTGAGCGTCACTGGAAGGAAGGTCGTGACATACCCGATTGCAGGCACGAGGCCCGTGAGCAGCAATATCGCACAGGATGCAGCCCTTGAGGCAGAGCTTCTGAACGACGCAAAGGAAAGAGCAGAACACAACATGCTGGTTGACCTTGCAAGAAACGACGTTGGGAGGGTGAGCAGGTTCGGCTCCGTTTCCGTTCCTGAATACATGACCGTCCAGAAGTACAGCCACGTGCGGCATATTGTCTCCAGGGTAGAAGGGACGCTCGGAAGCGGAAAGAATGCACTGGATGCGTTCTTCTCTGTCTTTCCCGCGGGCACCGTCAGCGGCGCACCCAAGATAAGAGCCATGGAGATAATAGAGGAGCTTGAGAAGTACAGGAGGGGACCGTACGCGGGTGCGGTCGGCTACTACTCGTTCAACGGATCCCTCGACAGCGCTATTTCAATCAGGACGCTCTTCAGAAACGGAAGCGATGCATTCCTGCAGGCAGGTGGTGGCATCGTCCACGATTCTGTTCCGGAGAAGGAGTATGCCGAAACTGAAAGCAAGCTGGGGGCGCTTCTCACAGTCTTCGGGAGCGGATCTGGATGAAACTGCTTCTTGTCGACAATTACGACTCATTCTCATACAACCTCTACCAGAGGCTTGGCCAGGCAGGTTTCAGCATCATTGTCAGGAGGAATGACGATTTCGGGCTTGGCGACATCAAGTCGCTTGACCCGGACTGCATCGTCATTTCTCCAGGCCCGGGCACACCATCAAGGAAAAGATACTTTGGCGTCAACACGGAGCTGATCAGGAAGGCGGGAGGCATACCGCTGCTTGGCGTGTGCCTCGGCCACCAGGGCATAGCACACGCCTTCGGCGGAAAGGTTGTTCACGCAGAGCGCATAATGCACGGCAAGACATCCCTTATATCGCACTCGCAGCAGGAGCTCTTTGAGGGCATTCCTTCCCCGATGGTAGGCGGGCGGTACCATTCGCTCATAGTCGAACACGAGACACTCCCTGCATCTCTCGAAGTCACCGCAATGAGCGAGTACGGTGAGATAATGGCGCTGAAACACCTCTCCAGGCCGGTCTACGGTTTGCAGTTTCATCCCGAATCGATACTTACTCCGAAAGGGTACGACATACTGCTTAATTTCAGAAGAATGGTGAAGGGATCGCTCTGAAGAACATAATAGGCAAGGTCGCCGAAGGCAGGAATCTGACTATGGAGGAGGCCGAGGAGGCAGGCACGCTCCTGATGGAGGGCAGGGCGAGCGAGGCTGAGATGGCCTCGTTCCTCACCGCCATGAGGATGAAGGGAGAGACTGCGGAGGAAATTGCTGCAATGGCACGCGTGATGAGGGAGAAGTGCAGGCATGTAAGCGCGCCTGAGAACACGATGGACCTGTGCGGGACAGGCGGTGCGCGCGTAAAAACATACAACGTCTCCACTGTCAGCTCGGTAATTGTGGCTTCTGCTGGCATTCCGGTTGCCAAGCATGGCAACAGGTCATTCACGAGCAGGAGCGGTAGTGCAGACCTCCTCCAGGCTCTCGGCGTCAACATATCGATAGAACCGGACGCCGCTGCCGAAATGCTCCTCAGGAACGGTATCACATTCCTCTTCGCGCCGCTCTACCACCCCGCCACCAGGAACGTTTCCCCGGTGAGGAAGGCGCTCGCCTTCAGGACAGTGTTCAATATTCTCGGCCCGATAACAAATCCCGCAATGGTCAGCAGGCAGCTTGTTGGCGTATTCTCCGATGCATACATGGATAAGATGGCGGAGGCCCTGCTGCTGCTCGGCTCGGGAAGGGCGATGGTTGCACACGGGACACTGGGCATGGACGAGATATCCCCATCCGGCAGGACGGAGGTGGCTGAGGTCAGAAACGGGGGGATAGAGAGGTACTCCATTGATGGAAGCGACTACTCCTCCTTTGGAACAGGGGAATGGTCCCCGCCACAGGCAGCCGGGCCGGAGGAAAGCGCTTCCTTCGCCAACAGGGTGCTCAGTGGCAAATCCGGGGCTGGGGAGATGAGCATTGTTCTTCTCAACGCGGGCGCTGCCCTGTATGTCGCAGGTGCTGCATCCTCCATAGAGCGCGGGATGGAAAAGGCGCTTGAATCCATAGACAGCGGGAAGGCGAAAAGGAAGATGTCTGAATTCATAAGGTGCAGCGCTGCGGGCGGCGATGTCAGTGGATGAGCTCGACTACTTCATCGAAAACGCATTCTCCCTGGTGATGTCAGGATACTATTCTGTGAAGACAAAACGCAGCCGCCCCGTCCTTTCGATGAAGGGTGCGCTCAAGGGAAAACGTGCTCCCGTGATCGCCGAGTTCAAGAGAAGGACTCCCTCGGTCAGCGAACTCTCATCCGATGTGCCTGTGAGGCAGAGGCTTCAGCTTTTCAGCGAAGCGGGTGTCTGCGCATTCTCTGTTCTCACCGAGCCGCACAGGTTTGACGGCTCACTTGACAATGTGACCGAGGCATCATCCTTCGGCCTGCCAGTTCTGATGAAGGATTTCTTCATCGCAACAGATCAGATTGACGCTGCAAACAGACTCGGTGCAGACTGCATCCTGCTCATTGCCGAGATATTCGCGAGGTCGAGGTACAGCATGGACGTGCTGATGGAAGATGCGCATTCAATGGGGCTAGAGGTGATTCTGGAAGTGAATTCTGCAGAACAGTACAGGCGGGCGATTGAGACGGATGCCGACATTATAGGCATCAACAACCGCAACCTTTCCGATCTCACCCTCGACCGGAGCAGAACGGAGAGCATTCTCCGTTCTGAAGGCAAGGACAGGCCTGTGATAGGAATGAGCGGAATAACCAACGGAAACCAGGCGGCTGCGATGATTGCAGCCGGTGCGGACGGTGTGCTTGTCGGAACATCCGTCATGGGGGCGGATGCATCAGTGCTGACATCCATTGCGGAGGCGGCTCTTCGTGCCAGAAGTTAAGATATGCGGCAACAGGAGAAGGGAGGACATCGAATACGCCTCCGGAGCAGATTACCTTGGTTTCATAATACAGATTAGGGAGTCACCCCGATCGCTGACAATTGAAGAGGCCAAACCGCTCATGGCGCAGGCTCAGGGCTACGGACAGACGGTGGCCGTTGTCAATGTGCTTGACGGTGATTTTCTCTCGGACATGTGTTCCGCCCTCGACCCCGACTACGTTCAGCTGCAGGCAGAATTGCCTTCATCGAAATTGATAGAGCTGAAGGACCTGTTTGGTGCGCAGGTCATTGCGCATGTGTCTCCAACTCAGGGGGCAGCGGAGAGGGCGGATGCGCTGACGGAAGTCGCCGACGTGATTGCGGTAGACACGGTTGTCGACGGCGCGATCGGAGGGACCGGGAAAACGCACGATTGGGAGCTTAGCAGAAGAGTCAGGGATGCAGTCTACCCCGCAAAGCTGATGCTTTCCGGCGGCCTGAACTGCCAGAATGTGGAAAGCGCAATAGCTGCCGTCATGCCATCGATTGTAGATGTATCCAGCGGAGTGGAGGAGAACGGGTGGAAATCAAAGGAGCTCGTTTCATCATTCATAAGAAAGGCGAAGGAGGCAGGGAATGGTTAAGGGAAGGTTCGGAGAGTTCGGTGGAAGGTACGTTCCGGAGACGCTCGTCCCTGCTCTGCAGGAGCTCGAGAGCGCATACAAAAGGCTCAGCAGGGATGCTGAATTCAAGTCGACCCTTCGCCACTACAACACTCATTTCGGCGGCAGGCCAACGCCCCTCTACCATGCACAAAGGCTGACGGAGCATGCGGGCGGTGCGAGGATATACCTGAAGCGGGAGGATCTCGTGCACGGCGGCGCACACAAGTTCAATAACGTGATGGGCCAGGCTCTGCTTGCAAAAATGATGGGCAAAAGAAGGGTAATAGCCGAAACCGGCGCAGGCCAGCATGGTGTTGCAACAGCGATCGCCGGCGCCGCCCTTGGCCTTGACACCGAAGTATACATGGGCAGGAAGGACACCGAAAGGCAGAGACTCAACTTGATAAGGATGGAACTTCTCGGCGCCAAAGTACACCCAGTGGACAGTGGCTCAAGGACGCTCAAGGATGCAATAAACGAGGCGCTCCGGGACTGGGTTGCAAATGTCCGGGACACATACTATCTTCTGGGAAGCGCTGTTGGGCCGCACCCGTACCCCACCATAGTCAGGGATTTCCAGAGCATAATAGGCAGGGAGATAAGGAGCCAGATCCTTGCAGCCGAAGGAAGACTGCCGGATCTCATAGTTGCGTGCGTTGGCGGGGGCAGCAACGCAATTGGTGCCTTTGCACCTTTCATCAAGAACACGGAGGTTGGCCTGCTTGGAGCACAGGCTGGCGGACTGGGAATAGAGAGCGGAAGGCACTCCGCACCTCTGCTTGCGGGTGAGGCCGGAGTGCTGCACGGTGCAAGGAGCATGCTGCTCCAGGACTCCGATGGCCAGGTCCTAGAGACAACAAGCATAAGCGCGGGACTCGACTACCCTTCAGTTGGCCCACAGCACTCGTACCTCAAGGCCGCGGGGAGGGCAAGATATATCGCCGTTACGGACGCCCATGCAATGGAGGGATTCAAGCTTCTGAGCAGGCTCGAGGGGATAATACCTGCGCTTGAATCCGCGCATGCAGTCTACGCAGCAGTCGAGGAGGCGCGCAAGATGCCCGCCGACTCCATAGTGGTGGTGAACCTCAGCGGCAGGGGTGACAAGGATGTCGAAACTGCCTCAGCATACATGGAGGGACGGCGCTGACAGGCATTTCTGAAGCATTCGGGAAGGCATCGGCAGAGGGGAGATCGGCGCTAATCTCCTATGTGATGGGCGGGGATCCGGGCCAGGAGCTTTTCCTCTCGTATGCGCGCGAAGTCGCCAGGCAGTCAGACATTGTCGAGGTAGGCATTCCGTTCTCGGACCCGATAGCGGACGGCCCATCCATCCAGGCATCCGGAGTCAGATCCCTCCTATCAGGCACAAGGGTGCGCAGGGTGATAGACTGGTGCTCCGAGCTCAGCGGCTCCACGCCTGTTGTTGTTATGTGCTACTACAACACAATACACCGCATGGGGGAGGAGGCATTCGCCTCAAGCCTCGTTGACGCGGGCGTTAGCGGTCTGATAGTCCCGGATCTGCCGCTCGAGGAGGGCAGCAGCCTCAGGCGTATTTGCGCCAGGATGTCTGTTGACAACATACTTCTTGCCTCTCCTTCAACCGGCCAGGAGAGGGCGCGCAGGATTGCTTCGAGCACGAGGGGCTTCCTGTATGTTGTGAGCAGGTACGGCACCACAGGGGAAGGAACTTCGCTCCCGGTGCAGGCTGTGGAGCTGGTGCGCTCTTACAGGCAGATATCCACCCTGCCTGTGGCAGTCGGCTTCGGCATATCCTCGCCTGCGCACGTTTCAACGCTGGCCGCAGCTGGCGCAGACGGAGTTGTCGTGGGAAGCGCAATAGTCTCCAGGATAGGAGCGGGCCAGACTCCAGGCGAGGTTGGCAAATTCGTCGCTTCGCTCCGCGGATCTACTCTCAGGGCTGCGGCAATCAGTTGAGTGAGCGCAACCGTATGAGTGTTTCAGGAAGCTGGTTCACAGACTCAATGACAGCATCCGCGCCTTTCTCCATGAAAAAGGCCCTGAAGCTTTCCGGATCGGGAGTATTTCCGGTCACACCGGTAAAGAGAGCGTGGACACCTTTCTTCCTTGCCGCGAAGACCATGAGCATGTCTTCCCCCGAATCCCCCGTATACAGCACACAGGTAGAATTGGTCCTTTCGACTGCGCGCAGCAGTCCGGCTTCCGAAGGCTTCCTGAAGAGTTCAAGCTCTTCGGCACGGGACTCCTCCATGTCAGTGATGAAGAGTGAAGAGTCCATGTCGAAATAGTTTGTGAGACCCCCCAGCACTGCGGCCACGAAGCTCCTCTTATTGCCCGTGAGTATCACCGCCTTCCTTCCACCCGAAAGTGAGACAATCGACTGCATTGTCCGGGCTTCGACAAGAGGGTGCTCGTTCCCGATCAGCCCGTCAGGCCATTTTAGTGCACTGCCATCACCGCCGCCTGCCGTGCCCGAATCGCCAAGATAAAGACGCAAGTAGAGCGCCGACAGCGGGCTCTGGTCTGGCATGTTCGGGTAGTTCATGTAATGCATTATGCGGTTGTAGTCATCCTGCCTTGAAAGCGAGGAGTAGTGCCGCATCATCACTTCCTTCACCGATTCGATTCCCTTCCTGCCTTCAGAAGCGGTGAACTCCCTGACCAGTGCGCTAGCCCTGTCCATAATCTCTGCAGCGGGGGCTGTCATGCTTCGCCCGTCGTACTCGGCGGCGGCCATGGACACGAAGCACACAATCGCGAAAGCGCTGTCCCAGTCGTTGTTGTACAGGCCAGTCTGTCTCAGCGCTGACAGCATCTGCCTTCCCTGGCGGCCTGTGTCTATCTCCCGGCCGTGAAGAACTTCCAGCATTTTTTCGGATGTCCTGAAGGTTGCGAGCACAAACGATTCCTCCGTATCTATCAGTGTGCCGTCGCAATCGAACGCAAACATGTCCACAGACTTCAGGCGCGGGATGGACTCCCTCCTGACGAGGACCCTTCCGCTGTCAAGCTTAAACTCCACGTAGGAGTCGTCGTTATTTGACATCGTGGTCCTCTTGGGCGACTTCATCCCTGACCACGTTAATTTCACTTGCGGAATGTGACGGAATAGCCACAGGAGTAGTCCTCTCCAGCCTCCAGGACAACTACTCCAATTCCGTTGTTGTATGCATCCGGTGCCCCTGTCATCGGTTCGACTGCAACAGATTTTCCGCGTGTGTGGTTTCCGTTGTAAAGCAGGAAGTAGGGCATGTTCCTTCTGCTTATGAGCATCTCTCCGTAATCGCTTCTGAGACGCAGAGCTCCCCCTCCCACGAAACAGCTGTCAAGCTGCAGTCTGTTCAAGCTCCTGTCGAAATTGAACGGGATGAATGTTCCGTCAGGAAAGTACCTGTCTGCGAGGCGGAGTTCTTCTGCCTGAAATTCGGGGCTTACCGTCCATTTGCCCCTTGTCAGGAAGTATGGGTGGCTACCTATCACGAGCGGTGCAGCCATTTCTCCCGTGTTTCTGGCATGGTAGCTGACTGAGAGGGTCCTCCTTCGAAGCTCGTACTTTATACTTGCAAGAAGTGTCGAGGGATAACCGCCGTTCCTGAGCAATGCCTCAAACAACACCGAATTGCCGGAAACGTCCGCCGCTGAGAACTCGGTATCCCTGGCGAAACCGTGTATGCTGTGCCCATCCTTTCCGATGGGGAAGCTGTATCTCTTTCCATTGAACGAATACGTGCCGTTCCTGATCCTCCCGGCGTACGGCAGCAGGTTGCACGCGCCCCCGTGGGTCTGTCTGCCGTCCCCTGACAGGAGCAGTATCTCGTCACCGTCAAGTGCAAGGGATTTGAGATATGCACCCCTGGTATCAAATTCTGCCACGCTTCGGCCAGCGGAGATTTTCGTTTCAGCAACTCCACTCGTCTATTCCGGTTTGGCGCCTGCTGCGCCCGATGCAATTCCACCGCTTTTTTCCAGCAGCGCCCTTGCATCCACTCTGCTGACAGGATTTCCATGTCCCGGGAAAAGCTGTGCAAAATCCATTGAAACAAGTGCGGCGTATGATTTTTTCATCTGCATATTGTCATAGTTGAAGTTGCTGGGCGCATACTCAACCCCTGAGGATCCCCCTGAAATTATATCACCAGAAAAAGCAAATTCCTTTGCCATGTCGAAGATGGCTATGCTGCCAGGCGTGTGTCCGGGTATGTGCATTATACGGAAACCGTCGATGCCGTCTCCTTCCTTCAGAAGTATGTCGGGTTCGAATGTTCTGAGTTTGAAGAAAGGTGAGAAAAGCGAGAATAACACTCCCGTCGTGCCCTTCGGTCTCAGCGGCTTCCTGCGTCCTGAAACGTA
>JAKAVR010000079.1 GCA_021817225.1 Thermoplasmata archaeon | reverse complement strand
TGATGAGCGCCTACGACGAGGTCACAGCGGCAGTCTTCCTTCCTGAAAAGGAGCTTGAGGACATACTGGGGCTCCTTGGAAAGCTTCAGGACAAGATAAGGAAAGTTTCAACAGTGGTCGGTGTTGAGGCAACGATTCTTGGTGAAAAGGAGAACCCCCGGAACTTCAATGCATTGAACCGTATA
Organism: Thermoplasmata archaeon; assembly: GCA_021817225.1. Taxonomy (GTDB): domain Archaea; phylum Thermoplasmatota; class Thermoplasmata; order Sysuiplasmatales; family Sysuiplasmataceae; genus JAJZXY01. The sequence goes on along the minus strand of JAKAVR010000079.1, from coordinate 6,212 downwards.
CGCGCAGAGGACGGCACCCTTCTGGATGAGATGGAAAGAAGTTCCGAGCTACTCCCCTCTTCAACCCCCTTCCAGTTCATACTTGGTTATCTCAAGCAGGTGGGCGAACAGAAGCTGGAAGGTATAAAGCTTGGAAGAAGGAGCGGGAAGATCAGTGATGTAAACGGCATTGTGCTTTTCTACCGCGAGAAAAACAATCCAGAGGGTCTGCATCTGCTCTTCTACAACTATGAGAATGGCAGACTCGAGAGGACCAATGACATCGCATGGATTTTCCAGAAGATAATGTGCGGTGAGGCTGAAAAGTTGAACATTCCGCTCAGCGGTCTCGAGGCATTCAGACATTTCCAGAGCGTTGACGGCAAATCCAGAGCCCTGATCGTGAGAGATATAAATACGCCGGTGGAAGCACGTGAGGGCCAGAAGGTGAAACCGAAGTACCAGAGAGCCATTTCAGATAAGCTCTTTCTTCTTTTCAATGACGGCCAGCTTCCAAAGGATAGAACACTTCCAGTCTACCAGACTCTCTTGAAACACAATCTTGGGGCATGGGATGATGATTTTGCGACTATGCTCAATGATTATGAATTGTCGAAAAATGCCGAAGCATTGCTTGCCTCAGTGGACACATTATTTGGCAAATATAAGATTGAAACCAGGGAGACGGTAACCAGAAGGGAGCTTTCTCCAGATGACCTCGAAGTCATAGGCTATATCTTCCTTTCAGAAGCTGGGTCGCAGTTGCATCTCGTGGAATGATGTCTACAGGACAGAAAGACTCCCAAGGGATATACAAGCCTCACAAGACTGCCTTCAACGGCTTTATGAGGAGAGGGATTATCGACTTCTCTTTAACCAAGAATAGGCCAAATATGCCTGTATTTGTCCAAATGGCAATATGCTACGCTGGTTGCAACTCAATCCAAATCTGTTGTCGGTTTGGCAGATATGGAACAGCGGCTGGCAATGCTGCGGCGCACCCTTTCTTCACTCTGTAACTGTCAACTCACTTCAGATCCATAGCCCAGGTCCGCCTAGACCACCGCCAAACATGCCCATCCCCATCATACCCATCATGCCAAAGCCGCCCATCATAGCCATCGGGCCGAGCATAGAACCCTGTTGCGCGGCCATCTGCTGCTGGTGTGCTTTCACATGCTGATCAAGTTCGGCCTGTGTGTTGAAGAGCATCCCGTCTATGTCACATATCTTCAGTGTCGGATCAATCTTGTTAACGATCTCCTTCCACAATCTCTTCTCAAATTCGTGCCCTGAGTGCAGCTCTGCAGCGGTCGCAATACCAAGGGAGGCGATGCCTTCCACTGCTGGTATAACCAGGTCCCTTCCCCAGATGCCCGCATGAAGCTGAACTTCGAATTTGCCCTTTGTTCCTGCAATGAGCACATCAACGTCCCTTACCCTTCCGAGCACAATCCTTTCAGCACCCGACTTCTTTGCGTGAACATCCCACATTCCATTCTTCACATCATCAGATGTCACCTGGAACCCCTCGCCCTTGAGGAGCTCAATTGCCTTCGCGTGCACGTCCTCGGGTGCAATGTCCTTTTCAACAAAACCGTGTCTTATCATGACAGATACTGTCATTATCAAGGTTAAATACTCTTTGAATTGCCAGATTTCCCTGTGATTGCATGTCGAGAGCCGACAGTGTACATGAGACAGTGTACATGATCTTCTGTAATTTCCTCCAGACCGTGTATCCTTCCCGCCTCTCTGCCATAGCCTCCATGTTCACGTACCTTCTTCCCGTGATCCATTCCTCATCTATGTCCATCAGCAGCAACACTGTCAGTCCGAGCAGTGATGCATCGTTTGGAAATGCACCTGTCTTCTTCGTCCTTTTCTTCAGCTCCAGGTTTATGCGTTCCATCATGTTTGTCGTTGCAGGCATTCGAGCAGACAGCAACAGGGAATTTCCGGTCGGCGTTTTTGGGGATTCTTACACCGGCGTTGACAGAATCTCCTGATGGCAATCCCATGTCGCCCAACCGTGTAGAAGCGTATTTCCGAATATAGAATATCTGCTTTGAAGGGGAACATTCGGAGACGCACAAAATTGCGTGCAGGTCAACCTGAGAGAACGATTAATAATGTGAAAGCGATACGCGGGCCATGAAATCGTATCTCGGAAAAGGGATGTTTCACCCCGGGTGGCTTTCAGCATGACCACAAAGGAAACTGTTACTCGTTCACCAGTATCTTCCGGCAATGCACATCAGTTCGCAGATTTCAGGGAACATTTGTCTGCACTTGAAAGCAGAGATCTGCTCCGAAGAATAAACAGGGATGTGAAAATAGAGACCGAAGTCCATCCCCTTGTCAGGTTGCAGTTTCTTGGGCTCAAAGAAAATATGCGAAAGGGATTTCTTTTCGAGAACGTATCAAATGTAAAAGGAAAGAAGTTTGACGGTTCGGTAGCGGTAGGTTGCCTTGCCGCTTCTCATGAAGTATACTCTATTGGTATGGGCTGTGGTCCAGACGAAGTTGAGGCTAATTGGAGAAACGCTCTTGCAAATCCGGTTGAACCAAGGATGGTGCAGACTGGACCAGTTAAGGATGAAATTCACAAGGGGAGTCAGCTTCTCGAACACGGCGGGTTGGGAGAATTCCCATTCCCCATATCCACGCCTGGCTTTGATAACGCACCCTACTTCACCGCTTGTGGTTTCGTCTCAAAGGATCCAGAAACGGGGATACCAAACATCGGCAACTATCGGGCCCAGATCAAGTCACCCAGTCGTACCGGACTTTTTACCGGTGGCGACATGGTAACCCACTGGGAAAAGTGCAGGAAGATGGGTCGTGATCTCGAAGTTGCTGCTGTGATTGGCGCTGTTCCGGTGTTCTCCTACGCCGCTGTCACCAAGCTGCCTTACGGTGTGAGTGAATATGCAGTTGCAGGCGGTTTGCAGGGTGCACCGCTCGACCTTGTCAGGTGCGAGACTGTGGATCTGGAAGTTCCTGCAACGGCGGAAATAGTTGTAGAGGGCGTGATTAAAACAGACTACCTTGAGCCTGAAGGTCCGTTTGGCGAGTCCAGCGGTTATGTGGATCCGAGGACATTGAGCTTTGCTTTTGAGGCAACTTGCATTACCCACCGGAAGAACCCGATAGTGGTTAGCATTCTCAGTCAATTCACACCCAGCGAGAGCAGCAAGATCAAACACAGGGGAATGGAAAGCGTAACCCTGGACCACCTACGCAGGAAGGGATTCGACTCCGTAATAAAGGTCGCTCATGTCGAACCGTTAGTCAACCTGAGGCCGTATGTAGTAGTTCAGATGAAGAAAAAGGACGACAAAGAGCCATGGAGGGTCATGGAGGCCGTACTCAACTACAGACCGGAATACGGCAAAATCCTCGTATGTGTTGACGAAGACATAAACCCTGAGGAACCGATGGCTGTAATCTGGGCAATATGCCACCGCGCTCAACTCCAGATTGATTCAAAGATAATGCCTGGAAGACAGGCAAGGGGGCCCATGGTCTACTTGAGAGAGGCCACTGATGCAAAGTCGCTTGGTGATTCCGATGCATCTCTTCTGATAGATGCTACGAAGAAATTCGACATGCCTCCGGTGTCTCTTCCAACAAAGGAATACATGGAACATGCCATTGATTTGTGGAAGCAGATGGGTTTGCCGGAATTGGAACTGAGTTCGCCGTGGTTTGGTTACTCACTGGGATTCTGGCCTGACGAGCTCGCTGAAGAAGCAAAACTGGCAACCAATGGTGACTTTTACCAGACAGGAGAAAAGCTGCACAGTCGTAAGGTGGAATTGAAGGAGGGCGAAAGTCCCAGGGACGCCAGGCGTGCTTGGACTTTCTAGCTATCTCATAAAGAAATCACAAACATATACACGACAGCTTGACTGCTGAGTCGCTGCCCTGCGTCCCCGCCCCTGCCATTTCTGCAATCCTGTAGCTCGACTGTGGATGGAACCTTCGCCGGGACGGCTGCATTGTCCGCCCGGGCAATATGCCTGCGCGGTGGATTGCCGAGCAGCGACTCCCGATTCTCCTGTGCTCCATACTGTTCGCCATCTCCACCCCAGAGCGCAGATTGTCAACAAGCACTGAAACCTGCGGGACCTGCTGTCGGCAGCATTCTGAAAGTGCTTTTGGCACATGAAGAAATCAGTCGAACGGGCAGGGAATGGACAGGCAAAGTAGTGCTATGGGTTCTCGGAAGCATATTTCCTGATGTTCTCGAACTCTTCAGAGTAAGGCGCAATGACATTCCTTTCGCTGAACCTGAGCTCGGAAATAAACGGCGCACTTTCAGAATAGTCTTCAAGCACATTTGAGACTTCGAGGCGGTAGAGCCTGTCTTTTGGGTGCTCCCATTCCCCAACCATGGTGGCCCTGCACTTGATGTAGTAAACGGCGGGCTCTGCCTGCACTATCAGCGTGGCAATGCTCGATTTCCGCAGGTAGCCCTCAGTCTTCGAACCACCGTGAATGCCAACATAGACCCTTCCTGGACCTGGTGCGACCACCTGATAAGGGGAAAATAGTGCCGCATGGGGGAATCCATCATCATCCCTCACTGCAAGGAATATTGCAGTGTTTTGCCTTTTGGGATTATCATGCCGCAATTGCTCGTATAATTTCGGAGGTAGGCTCCTACCCAGTGACTTGGACATTCAAACCGCCTCATCCTTGGTACTGCGCAAAGAATGTGATTCCAGTGCGCTGGTAAATCAATTTCTGTTTTGGGCTGCCTCCCAGTTCCATCGAAGTCATTGCCGTGGACATGGAAACGGCCATGATATACTGTTCGTCTCGGTCCCATTGATTGGCAAGCTTAAAGTCGGGGACGGTGTTAGGAACCTTCAGGAATCAACAGGAAGGAATGCGCAATCAACCCCAAGAGGGCACTATCTGTATTCTCGCCACTCATTTTTGCCCTTAAGTACCTGAGAAGGGAGAAGAAAGTCACCGCGCTGGTCTTCGTAGTGGGAGGCTTCACCTCCGCCTTCACACTTCTCATTTCTATATTCATCGGTGATGCCGTAAATGAAGTCATCAGGTCCGGACTTGCCGGTGTGGAGTATTATGTCTTCCTGATAGTACTCGTCTCGGCACTCGCCTCTGTTTTCCAGTTTGTCGTAAGCTACGGTTCACAGTACCTTTCGCAGCGTTTCGCCTTTGAGCTTCGTGAGGACGTCTTCCGCCACATGGTGAGCAAGAAGTTCAAGTTCTTTGAGACCGAGACCTCGGGTAACCTCCTGTCAAGATGCACAATGGACATCGAGGCAACGAGGAATTTTGTCCTCAACCTGCTCTCCATGATGATACCGACTTTTCTGCTTATAACCCTTGCATTCTATTTCCTTCTCGAGCTCAATCCCTTCTATTCCCTTTTCTTCCTGGTGGTGGTTCCAGTGCTTGTTTACCTGGGAATGGCGTTCCAGAGAAAACAGAGGCTTCACTGGAGGAAAATACGAGATGAGTATGGCGTGATGAATGAGCGGCTCCAGGAAAACATAACGGGTCAACGGGTGGTCCGCAGTTTCCTGGGGGAGGACAGGGAGATCAACAGGTTCAAGGATACCACAAACACATACTTTCAGGAATACCTCTACGTCGGGAAGCTGAGAGGCGTATACAACAATCTTATGCCGCTTCTTATAAGCGTTGCAGCAACGGCAGTAATTGTGTATGGCGGGTACAACAACATAATCTCCATAACATCAGTGGGCTCCCTTGTTGCGGCCGTGAACATATTCAACACCATGCTTTCGCCTGTGAGCATACTGGGAAGGCTCATCGTCTGGTCCGAGAACGCAAGGGCCGCAATAGACAGAATAGGCGACATAATAACCGGGAAGGATGAGGAGGCGTTTGACGCCCCGATAGAAAATGATGTCAAACCACCGGTTGCAGCCAGCGCAGTCAACTTCTCCCGCGGCAAACGGGTCATTCTGGACAACCTCAGCTTTGCCATCGGAAAAGGAGAGTTCGTTGCAATAACCGGGAGCACTGGAAGCGGCAAGAGCACTCTGATAAGCATGCTGCCAAGGTTCTATGACCTCGATTCCGGAACCATCTCGTTCAACGCCATCAGTTATGACAGCTTCAACCTGCCTGAGATCAGGGGCAGGATAGGAGTCGTGCCGCAGGAGGTCAGCATATTATCCGGCACCCTCAGGGAAAATATCGCGTTCGGAAACGGGGAATACACCGAC
>JAKAVR010000078.1 GCA_021817225.1 Thermoplasmata archaeon | reverse complement strand
GAACAGACTCCGGATTGTTCATTGCTGCCTTCATCTCATAAGACACCTCCGGCCAGTGCTTCTTCGCCATTGTCTTCAGAATGTTCCTCATGAAGTGCACCTGGCATAGTTGCCATGCAGCACCCGTGAACGAGTGCTGCACAGCCTGTATTATGCCCCTGTGGCCATCGGAGACAACCATCCTGACGCCGTGAAGGCCTCTTGCCTTCAGCTCGTCGAAGTACCCTTCCCAGAGCAGTCCGTCTTCACCGTCTGCAATCTTTGCACCCAGAATCTCCCTGTTGCCGTCTGCTCGAATACCGGCAACGACAAACAGTGCCTTTGACACGTATCTTGCTCCGTCCCTCACCTTGAAATATGAAGCATCGACGATGAGGAATGCAATCTCATCATCGATGGGCCTGTCGAGGAACTGGTGAACTGCCGCATCCAGTTCCTTTGCCATCCTTGACACTGTGGATGGCGATATGTTCTCCACACCCAGTCCTTCCACGACACTGCGTACATCCCGTGTGGCAACACCCTGGATGTACGATTCCATGATGACACTGGTGAGTGCATTCTCAACTCGGGAGTATGTTTCGAAGACCCTGGTTCGGAATGGATACTCCCTCAGCTGTGGCTTGGACAGCTGAAGGAGTCCATGCCTTGTGTTGAGTGTCCGTTCCCTGTGTCCGTTCCTGTGAGCTCTCCTTCCCTTTCCCCTTACGTATCTGCCGGCTCCTGATTGCTGTTCCGCCTCATGATCCATGACCTGGTTGAGAAACCATGTCATGAGCTCACGCATTCCCTGTTCATTCTCTTCCAGATACTCAGCCATCATATCCTTGATTTCCTTATTCTCTATGCCCTGTACTTCCATCGTACCAAATCTCCTAATCTGTTACGAGTGAAGGTACAGGGTCTATTCAAAATCACAGCAAAATGTGTACACGTCCCAGATTACGTAAATCAGCGGGAGTTAGGGGTTAAAGCTTCGCCATTCTGACATGCGTGATAGGAAGAAAACGGAATCCCGAATTATACAGATCGCCGTTAATTGGGTTCAACTTGCAGGGTGAGTCAAGGTTGTGTTTTCAAATCGACTACAGCGGTTCGTTGTTGTATATATCCGTGGCATTAATCATAATCTGACAATACATGGGCGACGAAAAGCCCATCATGTGAGCGGCAAATACGAGTGTATTGTCTATGCTCGAGGGGGAACTCGTATTTTCGAGCGCAAACATCGTTTGAACTGGAAAAGAGAAAAAGTAATCGCTATTGGCATTGCTAGTATTCAGCTCTGCATATAGGCTCAGAGATCCTGGGTAATGCATTCCAATGACATCTTTGGCGAAATAGGGCGACAAGGTGACATTTGAAAGACTGCCCCATGACTCATTCTTGGTCGAAGCGACAAGAACCATTCCGCCAAGCATTGGAGCAGTATTGTATCCTGTATTGTTCGCAGTAAATTCTACGATCTTGCCTCCAAGAGTTCCATTGACCTCCCCACTTACTTCAATGAGTTCAAAATAGATAGGATTCGATCCGACAACTCCTGAGCCGGCACCCCAATTTATGCCTTCAATAGCAATTGAAAGTCGTATCCATGAATTTTCATCGCTTGCGTTGGTCCCAAAAAAAGTGGTTACATTCCACCAATGTTCAGTGGAGTTTGTCTGGTAATTTCCATATGAGTGCCAGATTAGTTGTTCGGTAATCTTTGAATTAGTAGAGTACACAGGACCATTACTCGGCGGCCGTCTATCGAATAACGTGAGATAGATCGAGCTTACTACAATGAGGGCTACGATAATGGCGCCCATCACGGACAGGAAGTTCTTATTTTGTCTATTCGGACGCTTCGTACGCTTGACCTCCTGACTTCTAGAGTTGAATGGTAGGTAAAGTCAAATCGCGCTTAAAAATCTAACGAACAAAGTATAAGTGTAGTGCAAATCAGTGGTCGATGCTTTAGCATGAAAGACAGTGTACCATATTTGTTGTAATTTCCTGAACCTGTACTCCCACTCTGTCCACCTCAACTCTCTTCCAGGCTAAGATATTTTCTTCCTGTCATCTACTCCTTGCTTATGTCCATCAGTATGGACACTGTCAGTCGCAGCAGCGACTGCTCACCCGGAAAGGCACTGACTTTTCGTGTCCTTCTCTTCAGCTCCAGGTTGATCCGCTCGAGCATGTTTGTTGTACGCAACCTTCTCCAGTACTGCCTGGGAAAGGCGGTGTAGTTGAAGAGCGAGCCATGGTAAGGGTCTAGCATATCCGCTGACTTTTCTAGACCCAGTGATAGCAGCCTCTCCCTGAATGCCGGAACAGACTCCGGATTGTTCATTGCAGCCTTCATCTCATATGACGCCTCCGGCCAGTGCTTCTTCGCCATTGTCTTCAGAAGGTTCCTCATGAAATGAACCTGGAGGAGAGAGTCCATCCTTTCCAGTCCACCGGCGTTTCGCCGGCTGCGGAGCGGGACGATGGAAAATATCTTAACGGGGGTGGGGAATTTCTGGTCGGCGTTTTTGGGGATTCTTACACCGGCGTTGACACCTATGCTTCCATCGTACCAAATCTCCTAATCTGTTACGAGTGAAGGTACAGGGTCTATTCAAAATCACAGCAAAATGTGTACACGTCCGTGCTTGTGGGAACACGCCGATTTTGGAACATACCACCACACGGATGTCGAGGGTTCACGCAGGACAAGAATAAGGGTGGCGTCCCTTTTCCATATGGCCCTTTCATACGCAGACGAGGTTGGCCACGTGCCCAGAACCGTGCTGGATGCAGGGTGCGGACTTGAGCTTATTTCTGCTGTCATGAGCAGAAGGTATCAGGAGGCGAGGATAGTTGGCGCTGACAACTTCTCCGACGAAAGCCTTGAGTCGTCAACGGCTGCAAGGGCCCTGGAGAACATGAAACTGCTCAATCTTCCGTTGAATTTTGAATTTGTGAAACAGGATCTGTCTTTGTTTCCATTCGGTGATGCCAGTTTCGATACCATTGTAACCAGCCTTGTCTACCACAATCTCAAGGCATCGAAGACAGGGGGTATTCGAGAACTTATAACGGTCATTTCTCCATGAGGGTATTTGCTCCTCGGCGACCTGCTTTTCGGTGAGGACCAAATTGCGGTGTTCAATCCCCTAAAGGCCGAGTGGCAATTCAGCCCCGAGGGGTAGTATCTGAAGCACTACAGGCTTCTCGTGCTTAAGAAGTAGGGGTCTGGGCCCATATATGCATTACAGTTGCTGTTCACCCTGAATTCGCACTGGAAACCTACTTTACAAGGTTCGGCATAGCAGGACAGGGCAATGGCTTACAAGATTCCTTCAAAAGAAGAGATTGTCAATGCAATCGCGTCATGCATGAGTGACTATGGCGTAATAAACTCGCAGCACAAGCTAGGTGATCTTGTAAGGAAGAAGATACAGGAGAGAGAGCAGCTGTACCATGTTAGCGATGAGAGGATCAGGAGACTTGCAGTGAGTCACCGACTTGTCGACCTGGAGCTGAAATACAAAGAGTCGAGGGGTGGCAGACTGCCCCACAAATGCCCCATCTGCGGTTCAAAGCTCAGGAGACTGAAGAATATGACGATAGATGGAGGCACGGTCACTCTTGGTTATTCATGCCAGACATGCAAGTACTGGACTGGCCTTAAGAAGAATGTTCCGGCCAGGTACGTCTTCTCATCCAGAAGATGACTGAAAATCAGGTTTCATTGAGAAGGTCTGGCAAACTTTAAAATCAGGCCGAACATACGAACAGTTCGGTCCGGCGCAAGACAAAAAAAAAGGGGTGTTTTCAATCAGGCCGAGAAATGCGTTGATAAGCGTTTTCGACAAGACTGGAATTGCCGATTTGTGCAGGTGCTTCACCAGGCACGGCATCAGCCTGCAGGCCACGGCCAAGACGCTCGAATACCTGCATTCAGAGGGAATCGGAGCCGAACCGCTTTCTTCACTCACCGGTTTCTCGGAGATGCTCGGCGGAAGAGTGAAGTCTCTTCATCCTGCAGTGTTCGCTTCAATTCTCGCGCTGCGTGGCAGCGAGGAGCACATGAGTCAACTCAAATCCCTTGGCATTGCGGCAACAGACATAGTTGTCTCGAACCTCTATCCCTTTGAAAATGCGTTGATGCAAGGAGAGCATACGGAAGATCAGATGCTTGAGCTGATAGATGTCGGCGGAGTCGCTCTGGCGAGGGCTGCTGCCAAGAATTACAGGAATGTCGCAGCAGTGACCGACGTCAGGCAATATGGAAAGGTCATCGAGGAGCTCGACTCACACAATGGCGAATTCACTGAGGCACTTCTTAAGTCCCTGTCGATCCAGGCGTTCGAGAGGATTGCTGGTTATGATGCCAGCATTGCAGCCCATCTGAGAGGAGAAAGTGACATTTTCGGAGAAAACCTCTTCATACGCGCAAGGAAGAAGATGGACCTGCGCTACGGGGAGAATCCGTTCCAGAAGGCGGCGGTTTACAGGACTTACGACGGGAAGACTCTTTCGATACTCGATGCAAGCGTATTCGAAGGGAAGGAACTCTCATTCAACAACATACTTGATCTGAATGTTGCACTTGAAATGGCAAGATGCTTCCCAGACCCGAGCGCAATCATAGTCAAGCACGCTAACCCCGCAGGTGTTTCTGTTTCGAGGGAGCTTCACTCTGCCGTAGAATCGGCGTACGAAGCTGATGCACTGTCTGCATACGGCTGCGTGATTGGTGTTAACAGGAAGGTGGACGTCAGGAGCGCACAATTCCTTTCACGAAAGTTCATTGATGCGCTAATCGCACCGGGGTATGAACAGGAAGCTTTCAACATTCTTTCGAAAAAGAAGAAGATGAGGCTGCTCACGCTTGAAGGAATGGACAGGACAGCAGTTCAGGACGAGATAGATGTCAGGCATGTGATGGGAGGTTATCTCGCACAGACAACGGCGGTGCCCGAACTTTCGAGAGCCGCACTCAGAACAGTCACGAAGAGGAAACCAACTGAATCGGAACTCGAAAGCCTTCTCTTTGGATGGAAAGTAGTCAGGTTCCTGTGGTCGAATGCCATCGTCCTTTCCAGGGGAACGTGCACCACCGGTATTGGGGCGGGACAGAGCAGCAGAGTGGATGCTGTGAAAATCGCGGTTGAAAAAGGCAAAGGTGCAAGCGCTGGCTCGGTAATGTCCTCCGACGCTTTCTTTCCTTTCAGGGATGGAATTGATGAAGCTGCAAAGGGCGGAGTCACTGCGGTAATCCAGCCCGGAGGCTCGATCAGGGATGAAGAAGTCATTGAATCGGCGAATGAACACGGAATGGCCATGTTGTTTACGGGCCAGCGGCTCTTCCGTCACTGAGGGGTGGGGGAAATGGCGGCCAGAGTTATAGATGGAAGGGTTCTGGCAAACCAGATAGATGAGGAAACACTGTCGATGCTGCGCAAGGCGGCAATTCAGGGCGCAAGGCCCACACTCGCCGTCATCACTGTTGGTTCAGATGCGGCGTCTTACAGCTATTCAATACAGAAGGAAAAGGTGGCATCCAGGCTGAACATTGGTTACAGGAATATAGTGAAGGACGAGAATTCGGAAGAGGATGAAATAATAGCCACCGTGGACGAGCTGGCTGCTGACGGTCAAGTGGACGGAGTGCTGGTCCACACCCCATTGCCGCCCCGGCTTGACGAAAGGAGAGTACTCGACAGGATTCCTCAGATGAAGGACGTGGACTGCGCTTCGACATACAACATGGGAAGGTTGTATTCCGGAAGGCCACTGCATCCGCCTGCTACGGCTCAGGCTGTTGTTGAGATACTTGTGCGAAGCGGCTTCAGCCCGGCGGGTAAGCATGTTGTCGTCCTGGGAAGGAGCCTTGTTGTAGGCAAGCCGCTTGCAAATCTCCTGATTATGAAAAGTCAAGGGGGAGATGCGACTGTCACGGTGTGCCATTCGAGGACCGTCGATGTACGTGCATTCACACGCAGGGCGGACATACTCGTTTCAGCCATAGGCCGTCCAGCATATCTGACGAAGGATATGGTCAATCCAGGCACGGTTGTTGTGGATGTGGGCATCAACAGCATACCAGACCCTTCCACAAAATCGGGATACAGGATAGTCGGAGATGTTGATTATGAAGGTGTGTCGGAGGTTGCTTCCGCCATCACCCCGGTGCCCGGCGGCGTGGGACCTGTGACAACATCGGTCCTCATGAAAAACGTGGCAAGGGCACATCTCGCCCGAACAGATCTATTGCACAATTAGGTCGAACTTCATTTGAAGGAGATCGTGGCTGGCGATGACTTCGCCGCCCTCGGCTCTGAGCCTGTCGATGGATTCAAGCTCCTTCTTGGGATCGTAGATTATCCCCGTTATGTCCCTTCTTTCCAGGTTTTCAAGAAGCGGTGCTGCATC
>JAKAVR010000018.1 GCA_021817225.1 Thermoplasmata archaeon | reverse complement strand
CTCGAATACCGGCAACGACAAACAGTGCCTTTGACACGTATCTTGCACCGTCCCTCACCTTGAAATATGAAGCATCGACGATGAGGAATGCAATCTCATCATCGATGGGCCTGTCGAGGAACTGGTGAACGGCTGCATCCAGTTCCTTTGCCATCCTCGACACTGTGGATGGCGATATGTTCTCCACACCCAGCTGCTCAACGATACTGCGTACATCCCGTGTGGCAACACCCTGGATGTACGATTCCATGATGACACTGGTGAGTGCATTCTCAACTCGGGAGTATGTTTCGAAGACCTTTGTCCTGAATGGATACTCCCTCAGCTGTGGCTTGGACAGCTGTAGGAGTCCATGCCTTGTGTTGAGTGTCCGTTCCCTGTGTCCGTTCCTGTGAGCTCTTCTGCCATTTCCCCTTACGTATCTGCCGGCTCCTGACTGCTGTTCCGCCTCATGATCCATGACCTGGTTGAGAAACCATGTCATGAGTTCACGCATTCCCTGTTCATTCCCTTCCAGATACTCAGCTATTATATCCTTGATTTCCTTATTCTCTATGCCCTGTACGTCCATTCTGATTCACTCCTAATGATTCAAGAGTGAAGGTACAGGGTCTATTCAAAATTACAGCAAAATGTGTACACGTCCCTCAAAACTGATAATATTATAAGTACAATTACAATAACGGCTAACATTTTTGTAAGAAGGCTTACAGAGGATATATCTCTTACACCTCGCTTGAATTCAGTTTGCTGCTACATCTACAGCCCCTGGAATGCCATTTGGCGAGTGTGGCGAAACATTTTCAATTCGACGGTTTGACAGCCTCAGTGGAACTGTAACCACACCAAAAGCACTCAAGAGCATGATCAATACTGCAAATAGAGCGAACATCATAATGCCCAGCGACGCTTTCCCACCCTTCAGAGTCAGCAAGGGACTCTCCCCCTGTTCTGTCATCCGTTTATACATATAAGACCTTGAGGATTCAATCAGAACCTCCGAGTGCCATAATCATTCAGACAGACTACGCTGGGTTGCTTGCCGGCGTTGAGTGGAATATGACCGGGAAGTGTGCCACACATGCCGTGTGCCGCGGCCGCTCCTCAAATGCCGTCTGCTTTGGAGCGCTTCCCGGCCGCCTTCCCCTCCGCCCGCTTCACAACTTCAGTATCGGCTTCCATGTTCGGTTGCTCCTGTCATGGTGCATCCGGCATTTGCCTGTCTCCGCATTCGGGAGGTGTACCATTCAGGAAGGCCAAGCGCGATACGTCAACGCATTTCGTGCAGAACCTGTTTTATCACTTCAAGCGCCGCGGTCACGTCGAGGTCGGTCACCCAGCCCATGTGCCCTATCCTGAAGTACTTCCCCTTCAGCTCAGGATGCACACCGGTTGCGAATTCGACTCCCCTGTCCGCGCACTTTTTTACGAACTCTGCCGCATCTATTCCATCGAGCCTTACACCAGTGACCGTGTTGCTTCTCAATCCATCCCCCGCCACTATGCCCAGTCCCAGCTCCTGGACCCCGCTTCTGATTTCTCCTGCCGCAGAGGCATGCCTTTCTATACGCTTCGAGAGTCCTTCCTCCCTCGCCAGCCTGAAAGCCTCCCTGAGCGAGAATATTGTGGAAATTGGGGGCGTTGCAAAGTATCCACCCTTCATGTCGAGCATCCCCTGCATTACCGGAGCCCAGTTGTTCAGGTCAAGGAAGAAGCTTGATATCCTGTCGCTGCCGGCGACCCCGAGAAGGCTCTTCCTGACAACAAGAAGGCCGAGGCCGGGGGGTGCGCCTATTGCCTTCTGGCTGGCTGTCAGAACGATGTCCGCATCCCATTCTTTAGCGCTTACATTCTCTCCACCGACGCTTGCAACACCGTCCACTGCCACTATCTCGGATGATGCCCTGACACTATGAATGAGTTCATGCACCGGTGCCCTGACGCCTGTGCTCGTCTCCACATGCGTCATCACCGTTAATCTGTATTTGTTCACAGAGGCGAGTTTTCCCGCATCTTCAGGCAGGACTGTCTCGCCTGCCCTGCCATTAAGATAATCCACCTTCACAGGGTACCTCTCGAAAATACGCGACCATCTGTCCCCAAACACACCGTTGCTGAGGACGAGCACCCTGTCCCCTTTCCGCAGAAAGGTGACGGTGCTTTCCATTGCGGCTGTGCCGCTGCCTGGAATGATGAAAGGCATGTAGTCGCTGCCGGCGCCCATCACTTCGTTGACTCCGTCAAGGCATTCTTTCATCGCCGATATGAATTCGGGCGATGCAAACCCCACGTTTTCAGTAACACCGGCAAGCGTTACCTTGTAATTTCCCACTGACGGGCCCATGTGCATCAGTATTTTCCTTTTCATCGCACAATGTGAATGTGATAGCATTCTTATCACTTGCGGGAGCCGATCGGGATGGGTTGGCTGCATTCCGGTGCAGCAGGCGGTTTGCATGCAAGGCCGCCTGTACCATGGTGCGAACATGGGAAGGCGATTAGGCAGTCAGGACGTGCACCAATGCATGAATGGCTTGATTGCGTCCTGCCAGCATTGTTTGCATCGGCGATCAGGCTACATGGAGGGGGAGGACAAAGGAGGGGCGTGGTTCCCTATTTGGAAGGCCTCTGCCCTGGCCGTGTGTTTTTTGGAGGCAAGCTGAGTTCCGCGCAAAGAAACAATGAAAGAAACAATTATAAGCAAAAGTGTGAAATTTGACATTGTATGGTCACAGCCAACAGACCGGAACTGCAGGTTTATGTCGTCACAGAGGACGAGGCAAAGTACAGGCACGACATAGACTGCATCTCGTCAATCCCCGGCATGAGGGCTTCTTCTCTATCGCCGCTTTCCTATGCGCTTTCGCTTCATTCCATTGGTTTCGGTTCCGTGGCCGTTTTGGAATTGCCGTTCATGCAGGAAAGCGAGAAGGAATTCCTTTCGCTTCTCACAGCGACAGCCAACCTGCCCTTTGTGATTGTCACGGACGAACCTCTGAAGTATCTGAACTATGCGGGCAAGGGGACGGTACAGATTGTGATGAGGGAGCCGGGGTACACAAACCATTTGCCTGATGCAGTGAAGGCGTCATACGAGGGCGCAGCACTGATTGTCGAAAGGAATACTCTCGAGAAGAGGCTTCACGAATATGCGCAGTATCTCGAGATGATAAACAAGATCATGGAGCATGACATAGGGGACCTGAACCAGGCGATACTCACATTCTCGGAACTGCTCAGGGGAGCGGCTGCGCCCCAGAACAGGAAGATCATTGATAACATACTCATCCAGTCCAAGACGGTCGGAAACCTCATAAACTCATTTTCAAAACTTGCACAGCTCGCCAAGGGGAGCGTTGAGGAGATGACGGTCAAGCCCCAGGACATCCTGTCATCCGCAAAGGAGGGAATGGCAAAATCCGGAAATGAGAACGGGAGGCACATAGCCTCTTCCGTCAGCATGCAGGAAAATATCTCGGTCCTCGCGGATGCGCATCTCCCTGACCTTTTCGAACATGCCGTTTCATTCGTCGCAGGTATGAACAGAGCATTCGACAAATTCCACGTGACAGCGAGGGAGGCACTGACTCTCAAGAGATCGGTTGTGGTCACAATAGCTCCTGAGGGGTTGCCCGCAAACCCGATGCCGAAGTCCATGTCCCGTGTGGACGACATGGACACACTGCTGAGGGGCAATGCTGATCTTATGGCTGTGATTATGCTCAGCAAACGTTACGAAGGCAGCGTTTCAATAAGCGTTTCCGAGCATGAGGGAAAGGCATACAATTTTGTTACCATACTTCTGCCTTCCGCCTCGTGACATGCACCATCTCAGCCCGCGATGTGCTCCTCCAGGTATTTCTGTGCGTCAAGCGCTGAGACGCATCCCCATCCTGCAGCTGTTATGGCCTGCCTGTACCTGTGGTCATGGACATCCCCGGATGCAAAAACGCCATCTATCTCGGTGCTGCTTCCATGTTTCAACCTGATATACCCTTTCTCGTCCAGCGGAAGCTGGCCAGCAAATACTTCCGTGTTGGGCTTGTGACCAATTGCCACAAACACACCCTTGACATCAAGCTTCGTCTCCACCCCGGTCTTCACATTCTGAAGGACCACCCCGCTGACAGTCCTGTCGCCCACAATCTCCTTGACAACAGAATCCCAGATGAACGAAATCTTCCCGTTCTCCTTCGCCTTTTTGACCATTATCTTGGATGCACGAAGCTCACCCCTTCTGTGCACAATGGTCACGC
This sequence comes from Thermoplasmata archaeon, assembly GCA_021817225.1. Classification (GTDB taxonomy): domain Archaea; phylum Thermoplasmatota; class Thermoplasmata; order Sysuiplasmatales; family Sysuiplasmataceae; genus JAJZXY01. The sequence continues at coordinate 30,253 of JAKAVR010000018.1, read as the reverse complement.
TTGAGGCGAATCTTGTAAGGAAGAGAGCCTCCTCCAGTGCCGAATCCCCTCCGCCGATGACCGCAAGCGGGACGTTCCTGAAGAATGCACCGTCGCAAGTCGCGCATCCTGAAACGCCCTTCCCCATGAACCTCTTTTCCGACTCTATCCCGAGCCAGAGTGCGCTTGCCCCTGTGGCAATTATTACCGTTCTTGCAAGAAGGGTGCGGTCCCCTACCCTGAGCTCAAAAGGCCTCTTCCCGAAATCAACGGAAGTGACATCGTCGTCCAGGAAATCGGTCCCGAACTTCTCGGCCTGTTCCCTCATCTTTACCATGAGGTCAGGGCCCATTATCCCTTCCGGAAAACCGGGGAAATTTTCCACTTCGCTTGTGATCATCAGCTGTCCCCCCGGCGTTCTCCCTGCTACCACCAGCGGCTTCAGCAGTGACCTTGATGCGTATATCGCGGCGGTCAGCCCGGCCGGTCCGGACCCTATTATGACAAGATTTCTCACTTCTTCAGGCATCTGTATCGGTGTTACTAGTGCAGTCTCTTTTAAAATGTTTTGCCGGCCTCTGCTGTCGATCTGCCTGCATTGTGCCTGTCTTCCGGGTGGACGGACGGGACGATCAGTTTCAGAGATCAGCCCTTGTCACGAAGTTCTGGTGATTGAGAGCCCTTCTCCTCGGCACCTGGTACTTCATTATCCTGTCCATTGGATACCCTGTATACTCTGACAGGGTTACGAGCCGCTGGTAGGTGAATGGCTGGGCGCCCGTGAGAAGCTGCCTGACGCTCCATCCGGGGTGGACCCTTGATCTGTATCCAAGCACCCTTCCAAGCTGGTTTATGCTTCCAGCCTTATCTATTGCCGTGTTCAGCAGTTCTGTCCTGAAGTCAGCAGAGAGCCATATTTTGCCTTCCCCAAACAATTCGGATGAAAATCTTGTTTGGTTCTCCTCTCCGATCATCAGCGCCTGACAAAGGCCTTACCTTATATTCCCATTTTGGTTCAAGCGTTGAACGGCGCTTGGAACATCGTAAAATATTCTGATCAAATTTAGCATGATCGTGTGCGCAACTTCAAAGTACATTCACCGTTCTTCATGAAATCATGGACGCAGGGAAAGATCGGCGCAGCATGAAGGCTGTCACATTTCGCAGACATGGCTCCTCAAACGAGCTGTCCATGGAAGATGTTGATATTCCGAAGCCGGGCCATGATAATGTGCTAATCAGGGTAAATGCAACCTCAGTCAACCACCTGGACATAACGGTGAGGGACGGTTCGGCAGGCGTGAAGGTCCAGCTTCCGCATATTGGCGGCTGCGATGCGGTCGGTGTTGTCGAGGATACAGGCGCCGGGGTGGAGAGAATACGCAGGGGGCAGACAGTCATAGTCAATCCCGGGACGGGTTGCGGACAGTGCGCCTACTGCAGGAGGGGAGAGGAGCCGCTGTGCGAACATTTCAGAATCATAGGGGAGCACATGCCCGGTGCATATGCCGAATATGTTGCAGTCCCGGCCAGGAATGTCAAGACGGTTCCCTCCGGGTTTCCAATCGTGAAGGCGGCTGCTGCGCCCCTCGTCTATCTCACCGCATGGCACGCACTTGTGGGCAGGGCACGAATCGGCTTCGGCGACTCTGTCCTTGTTACGGGTGGCAGCGGTGGAGTGTCGACTGCAGCAATGCAGATCGCGAAGCTGTACGATGCCAGGGTGGTTGCCACAACACGCACCGAGGAAAAGGCGGACGCGCTGCTCAGAATTGGTGCTGACGATGTTATAGTTACAAAAGGGGAAGGCTGGGCGAAGAAGTACCTGGACGAAAGCAGGCATGGCGGCTTCGACATAGCAATCGACTCTGTAGGATCGGCCCTGTGGAAGGACACACTCAGGTCGTTGAGAAAGGGAGGCAGGCTTGTGAATTACGGCCGGACTTCAGGAGGCGCCGTGGCAGCTGACCTGGGTTTCATCTTCTGGAAGCAGCTGCAGATAATTGGTTCCACAATGGGCAACGCGGCCGAGTTTGAAACGGTGATGGACCTTGTGTTCGACAGGAGGCTGGATCCTGTGGTGGCACGCGTTTTTTCACTTCGCGAGGCAGCAGCCGCACAGGATTACATAGAGTCGGCAGAGCAGGTGGGAAAGGCGGTCCTGCTGGTCGGTGAAAGGTGAGCGCCGGTGCGAAGCATCGCTACCTGCCGCATTTCACGGTCAAAATATAAATATTAATTGCTCCACTAAAGAGCCTGAATAAAGGTGACTGTAAATGTTTGATGTCATATTCACGGAAAGGGCAATTGCCAAGGTGAAGGCACTCGTGCCTGACGAAAACCAGAAGCCTGCCCTCAGGGTATACATTGCAGGTGGAGGTTGCGGCGGATTCAAGTACGGCCTGAGCTTTGACAGCAAGGTAGATGTGCTCAACGATTTTCAGGTCGTGAAGGATGGGGTGAAGGTAGTCGTTGACAGGGAGAGCGCAACATATCTTGAAGGCACAGAGATTGACTACGTTGACTCTCTGCAGGGATCTGGCTTCACTTTCAACAATCCTAACGCCAAGACGACCTGCAGCTGCGGACAGTCTTTCACTGCTTGATCAGTGCTCGAGGCCAAGCTTCTCAAACAGGAGTTTTCTGCCCTCTTCCACGTTGTCGACACCAACGACAAATTCCACCTTGCCGGCCTTTTTGTTGATGATGTAGACAGATTTCACGCCGATTGAGGACCTCTTGAGTTTCCTGAGCAGTTTCGCAAGTGATCCCGGTTTGTCCTCTATGGTGACAGTGAGTATCTCCTCTTCCACGAACTGATACTTCATCTGCTTCAGAAGTTGCCTGCAGGTCGATTCGTCAGATGTGATCAGGCGGACATGCTGCTGGCTGCTGCCGTCAGAACTCATCGAAAGTGTGACAATGTTCACACCGTTGTTTCCAAGAATTTCCGTCAGCTCCGCGAGCCCACTGTCCCTGTTGTTGACAAGAACTCCGAATTCTTTCGTCTTCTCCCCATTTTTCAAAGGGGTGTTCTGGATATTTCAACTTTCTCTATTTCAGCCCCGAAGGCCTCCAGTTTTCACCCATCGCTACCCTTTCAAGCGTGGAGGGATGGGTTGCGAAGAATATCTTCCTGAGCCCTTTCACCGATTCGTCCATCAGGTTGACGTCGCAGAGCCGCTTCTCGCCTGAAATGAACGCTACGGGGTCCCGTGTCAGGTCGAGTGAAAACATGTCGGCCCTCCTCTCCCTGCTCCTTGAGAAGGCGTTCATCAGTGGAGAAAGAGCGAACCCCAGAATCCCGGTGAAAAGGACGAACCAAAGCAGAACCGTCGGGTCCAGGGCTGAATATACAACCCCCCTTCCCAATGCGAAGGCAAGCGTGAGATACATCAGGTAAGCGGAAACGTATGTTGTTGCTACCCCCATGACCATTGAAACTGTCGTGTCCCGTTTGACATAATGGCCGAGTTCGTGCGCAACGATCGAATCGACCTCCGGTGGTGCAAAAGCATTCAGAAGATTATCGAATATCACCACCCTCTTCCTGCCACCGATGCCGGTAACAAATGCATTGGCGCCACGGGATCTTGAACTTTCATTCAGTGTGAAGACCTCAAATCTTTCGAGCCCAATTGATGAAAGCAGCCTCTTCACCCTGTCCCGCACCTCACCATCCTGGAGGGGTCTTATCTGATAGAAGAATCTTGCGAACAGGAGCGGGAAAAGTGTGGAGTAGCAGAAACTCAGTATTATGTAGACTGATGCTGCGATGAACCACCAGTAGCCCGGTTCGTCAAGTATGAGAAGGAAAAGAAATTCGACAGCCGGTAAGGAAAGAAGCAGGGAGAGGGTGTACCCCTTGGCCTGGTCTTCAAGCCACCTGCCCATAGACTGCGTCGTCATGCCATACTTCCTCCTCAGCCTGTACCTTGCGAATGAGAACAACAGCTCAATCAGGAAGAAAAATGAAATCAGTGTTGCACTGTACAGGGCAACGGTCCACTGCCAGGGGTAGTGGGCAAGCGCCTGCGAGTATGATTCCGACGCTCCCGTGAATACAAGCGCAAGAAGGATCGCGGCGCCGAAGAGAGTTGAAATCAGATTGAGCCTGAAGTGTGCCCTGGACAGTCTCTTCGAGATGGCCCTCTTGTCCTTGTCGTACTCATACGGGTAGACAGGTGTTCCGGTCTCTTCCATTGTTGCCTCCAGCAGCAAGAACCGGCTTGTTGAAATCAGGCAGTCTCCGTTTCAACTGCCGCCTGCCTTGTCCTCTCCTGCTTCTCCCTCGTTCCCTTTTCAATGAAGTGCCCCAGATTCAGGGCAACGCTCTCCTTGACAGTGGAAAGGGCAATGATTGTCTTCGTCCGGCTGAAATGCCCGGACTTCGACAGCCTGAGTATAATGTCCTCCAGCGTAGTCATGTTCTTTGTCCTGATCTTGATTATGAGGTCTTCGTCGCCTGCCAGATGAAAGCATTCCTGAATGTCATCTATGCTGTTTATGAGTTCTATGACCTTCGGGTCGCCCAGGGAACCCCCGGTCTTGAAATACAGCATTATGAACGATGTAATGTCCAGGTTGACTTTCTTCGGATCTATGATCGTGGTGAAGCCTGAGATCACGTTCTGCCGTAGCATGGCTTGGATTCGCTCGTGGACCGTGGGCGCAGCGAGTCCGACCCTTTCGCCTATTTCCTTGAGCGGCATCCTAGCGTCCTGCTGTAGCAGTGCGAGAATCGAGATGTCTTTTTCGTCCATTTCCCGAATGTATCGTCATTTGTTCGGTTAAAGCTTTTCATCAGCAAATGAAAAACCGGCTTCATTTTCAATGCAGGGAATTCATTCAATAGGGTTATATACTAAATAATATTCAGTTAATATCAGTGAATACCTAACAAAGAGGTGTAAAACTATGCAGTATGACATAATATATTCAACAGAAGTGTATGCAAGGTCAGCTCAGGATTACCTCAACCTGAAGGCTATAGAGGAGAGCAAAGCCCTCAACGGAAGGAAGCACAGCCACAACAGGGTCGTCTCTCTCTTCAAGAGGATGTCCCACAATAACAGGGCCTGAGCCCCTGCACTTCACATTCAAACCACTTAAACAAACCCCTTCCACAAGTGTTTTCTCTTAATTGCGCCATTGCCCCGCCGGTGCATGCAGTTGGTTGAATCGATAAACAGCAATTCTGCCCCTCAGGCGATCGGACCGTACTCCCAGGCCGTCAGGGCTGGCAACTTCATTTTCTGCTCCGGGCAGCTTGGCCTCGACAGGACAAGCGGAAAACTGGTGTCGGATGATGCATCGGTGCAGGCTGAAACATGCCTGAAAAACATTGAGGCTGTCCTGAAAGCCGCCGGCAGCTCACTCCGGAACATCGTCAAGACCACAATCTTCCTGACAAACCTGCAGGATTTTGAAAAGGTCAATGCCGCCTACGGCGGTTTTTTCGGAGAAACCAAACCAGCCAGATCCACCGTCCAGGTTGCCGCGCTCCCAAGGGGAGCAAAGGTTGAAATCGAGGCGATCGCGATAAACGGCCCATGAATCAACGGGCACGGCAGGCGGCCGGGCCACATCTTCCGGCCGTCGTTGCCGGACAAATCATATTATAATTGTTTTCATATTTATCCGCGGTGGTTTAATTGGAGAAAGACAGTCCTGCTTTACATCGTCCGCTTATAACGCTGCTCACCGATTTCGGTTTTGCGGGAGGATACGTCGGTTCGATGAAGGGTGTAATCCTTGCAAGGGTCGACGCGGAGATAGTGGACATCACACATGATGTTCCGCCCCAGTCAATCCAGGCCGGTGCCTTCATACTACGAAGCGTTGTTCCTTTCTTCCCCGCGGGAACAATCCACACCGTTGTCATCGATCCCGGTGTTGGTTCTCCCAGGAAACCGATAGCTGTCAGGTCCGGGAAGTTCTTCTTCGTGGGTCCGGACAACGGGGTCCTCATGCCAGCGGCGAAATCTTGCGGCAAGCCCGAAGTCAGGGAAATTAACATAGGCAAGGTGCAGAAGCAGTCTGTCTCCAACACATTTCACGGGAGGGATGTCTTTGCTCCGGCTGCAGCATACATGGCTTCAGGCGAACCTTTCGAGAAGATCGGTCCTGCGCTGAAGATCCCCAACGACCTCAGCTTTGGAGAGATGAGAAAAATCCCGCTGGGGCTTTCGGGCATATGCGTCTATGCCGACGGTTTCGGCAACATAATAACAAACATAAGATCCGAGGACTTTGTGAAACTCTTCAAGACAGGTGAGAGGATATCTGTCAATTCAGGCGACGTCACGCAGGTGGTGGAATTCAGGAAGACCTATTCAGATGTGAAATCCGGCAGCCCCGTTGTCCTGGTTGGTTCCCACGGAAATGTCGAAGTCGCAGTTTCAAGAGGCAGTGCACAGCAGCTATTTGCGTGCCAGTTCGGAACAGAACTGGCCTTCAAAAAGCTCAAGTTCTGAGGCTGAACATTGGCGGTCCTGCACTGGATAGCAATCTGAATCATAATCTGAATACAATAATGAATACTATTATGATAAGCTATCCGAATATCAACATGATTAGGCTCTTCCCACAAACCGAGTTCAAATACCAATATATATCAATCTCAACATAACGCGACCTTCACCGGGCACGTATGGGGTGCTGGGGGATACCTTAATCGGGTTATTCCTTTGTGTATTTGTTGGGATCGGATTACGTTCGCTGTTGCGCTGGATAAACATATTACCATTCTCCGGGAAAGCGGGGAAAAAATTAATGATGGGAGGTTGCACTAGTCATGGAAACTGAGAGAGTGATGGGTGGTGAACCCAGTAGTCGCAGGTATGCCGAGGAAGGGGCCGGAAGAAGTGATGTGGACATGATGGACCCTGCAAAGGATGAGAAGAAGGCAGCGAAGCTTATGAAATTCGACAGGCGCTTTACGGCGCCAGGGGAGGATGCTTTTTCAACCGTCAGGTGGGCAGTGCGCAATTCCAAGATCACGGAGCCGGACGGCAGTGTTGTTTTCAGCATGGAAAACATCGAGGCGCCGGAAGACTGGAGCCAGCTTGCGGTTGACATTGCTGTCTCCAAATATTTCAGGAAGGCAGGTGTCCCCGAAGGCGGTTCGGAAAGAAGCGTCAGGCAGCTTGTCTACCGGGTGGCACACACAATACGTACGGCTGGAGAGTCGTACGGTTATTTCTCCGGGCAGGATGCCATGAACTTTGAATCTGAACTCAGTTACATGCTTGTCCATCAGTTTGCTGCATTCAACTCGCCAGTCTGGTTTAACGTCGGGCTTTACCACCAGTATGGCATCACAGGCAGCGGTGGAAACTGGGCATGGGACTTCAGCAAGGGGGAGGCTGTCAACCAGCAGGATTCATACAGCAGGCCACAGTGTTCGGCATGCTTCATTCAGTCTGTCGACGATGACCTGATGTCTATCTTCGAGCTGGTCAAGAATGAGGCTCGCCTTTTCAAGTACGGTTCTGGCACCGGAACCAATTTCTCAAGGATCAGGGCATCGGACGAGAAGCTTTCCGGTGGCGGCACCTCTTCGGGCCTCATGTCCTTCCTGAAGGTGCTAGATGCCGGTGCAGGTGCAACCAAGTCCGGCGGAACAACGAGAAGGGCGGCCAAGATGGTAATACTGGACATAGACCACCCCGAAATCACGCAGTTCATAAACTGGAAGGTGAAGGAGGAGGATAAGGTCAGGGCCCTCATAAAGGAGGGATACCCATCCGATTTCAACGGCGAGGCATATCTCACTGTCTCGGGCCAGAATTCAAACAATTCCGTCCGTGTCACAGATGATTTCATGAATGCATTCCTGAAGGACGGCACGTGGAACACAGTGCACAGGACAACCGGCGAGGTGTCCCGGACTTTCAGGGCAAGGGAGCTGATGGAGACGATAAGCAGGGCTGCCTGGGCCTCTGCGGATCCGGGTATGCAATTTGACACGACCATCAACCAATGGCACACATGCTCCAATTCCGGGAGAATCAACGCTTCCAACCCCTGCTCGGAATACATGTTCCTGGATGACACGGCATGCAACCTTGCATCCCTCAACCTCGCAAGGTTTGTGGATGAAAGCGGAAAGTTTGACATCGAGGGGTTCAGGCACACGATAAGGGTGTTCACCACTGCGATGGACATCATAGTGGATCTTGCATCATACCCGACGCAGAAAATAGCGTACAACAGTCACATATACAGGACGCTCGGCCTCGGCTTCGCGAACATGGGGACGACCGCGATGCTTCTTGGTTATGCGTATGACAGCGAGGAGGCAAGGGCATTCGCATCCGCTGTTTCTGCAATAATAACAGGGCACTGCTACAGGACATCCGCTGAAGTTGCCTCAATACTCGGGCCATTCGCATCCTTCGCACTCAACAGGGAACCGATGCTCAACGTGATGAGGATGCACAGGGATGCTCTCTACAGAGTCGACAGCAGGCATGTCGAAGAAGGCATCCTGAAGGCCGCCATGGACGACTGGAACGAGTGCATCAAGCTCGGTGAAAAGTACGGTTACAGGAACGCACAGGCCTCGAATGTGGCGCCAACCGGGACCATAGGCCTGCTGATGGACTGCGATACAACGGGCATTGAACCAGACTTTGCAATCGTCAAGTGGAAGAAACTTGCAGGCGGCGGGTATTTCAAGATAGTAAACAAGTCGGTGGAAGTTGCGCTCAGGCGCCTCGGCTACCCCGGCGACAAGGTGGACAGGATCGTGAAGACGCTTGTCGGCCGTGGAACGCTGGAGGGCTGTCCATTCGTCAATGCCGAGGGTCTTGCTGCAAGGGGCCTTACAGACGAACAGATAGGGGAAGCTGTGGAATACGTGCAGAGGACGCACTCGCTTGACGACCTCACACCCCATCTCTCGGAGGTGGAGCTCGTGGATATTGGATTTGACAGGGAGCAGATAGACGCCGCAAGGGATTATGTCAACGGGGTACAGGCAATGGAGCTTGTGCCTGATGTCAAGAGCGAGCATCTGCCCATATTCGACTGCGCAAACAAAAGCGGCAGGGGCACACGCTACATAGCTCCAATGGGACACGTGAAGATGATGGCCGCAGTGCAGCCGTTCATGTCCGGAGCGATATCCAAAACAGTCAACCTGCCCTCCCACGTCACATGGGAGAATGTGCAGGATGTTTACGTCGACGCCTGGAAGATGGGCCTGAAGGCAATAGCAATCTACAGGGACGGCTCGAAGGCCTCCCAGCCGCTGAGCTCCGGCACTGTTGCTGCACGGGGGGCGGGGGAGCTTCCGCGCAGTGTAAGGCAGGAACTTCCAAAGATGCGCGGCGGATTCACTCTTGAGTCAACGATATCCGGGCACAAGCTCTTCCTGAGGACGGGGGAGTATGAAGGCGGCAAGCTCGGCGAGATATTCATAGACATGTACAAGGAGGGTTCATCGTACAGGAGCATACTGAACGGCTTTGCAATCGCAGTCTCCATAGGCCTCCAGTATGGCGTGCCGCTTGAGAAGTACGTTAATTCGTTCACCTTCACGAGGTTCGAACCACAGGGAATAACAGACCACCCGAACATAAGGAGCTGCACATCCGTCCTGGACTTCATATTCAGGGTTCTCGGAATGGAGTACCTCGGGCGCACTGACTTTGTCCAGGTGAAGAAGTCGGTGGATGAGAACAAGCACGAGGAGCAGGGCAGGCCCTCATTCATACACCCTGCAACAAGATCCCTGGACGAGTTCGCTGCTGAACGCCACGCTCCCGCCGCGGACCTGATGGACAGGAGCCTGATGTTCGATCAGGATGCGCCATTCTGCTCTGTCTGCGGCCATGTGACTGTCAGAAACGGCAGCTGCTACAAGTGCCTGAACTGCGGCAGCACTACTGGATGCTCCTGATCGGCAGGTTCATGCTTCCAGACCTGAAACCCTCAAGGTCCAGTGCAACATAGAGAAAACCTATTGCCCTGAACCTCTCCACGATTTCTTTCCTTGCGCCTTCCTCGACAATGGATGGAAGGGATGAGGCATCCACCTCTATTCTCGCAACATTCCCGTGGACTCTGACGCGAAAGTTCCGTACCCCAAGCCTGCGCAGGACGTCTTCAGCCTCCTCAACCATGCGGAGGGTGCGCTCGTCTATCTTCTGGCCATACTGGACACGGGATGAAAGGCATGAATTGGACGGCCTGTCATGGGCGCTGAGGCCGAGCTGCCTGGCAAGTTCCCTCACCTCGTCCTTTGTCACGTCGCATTCCTTCAGCGGAAAGCACATTCCGCTTTCCTGGGCAGCCCTGATGCCGGGCCTGAAGTCTGCTGCATCGGATGCATTCACACCAAGGGCTACGGACGAGAAGTTTTCCCTTCGTGCGAAGGACCAGAGTCCCGCAGACAGCTCCGTCTTGCAGTGGAAGCAGCGCGTCGAGTCGTTGGCCGTGTAGCTCTGTTTTTCCATCTCGTTTGTCTCAATCAGAACATGGCGGATGCCTATCTCCCTTGCGTTTTCGGAAGCAAGCTCCCTGTCATGCGATGAAAGGGACGGAGAAACAGCGGTGACAGCGACGGCGGAGCTTCCAAGTTCCATGAATGAGACTTTTGCAAGCAGGGTGCTGTCGACGCCTGCAGACAGCCCGATGACAATACTTCCCCTGCGCCTTACCGAGTCCCGGAGCAAATCGAGCTTTGAGGCAAGGCGCCCGGTCACGACCCCGCTGCCCCCGATTGCACTGCTCTCCACTGCCATGATATCGGATTCCGGCCCACTGAATTAAACACTTGCCCCAGGGGAGCGCAGCGAGTGCATGAAAACAGCCAATGCGCGCCTAATCGAACTTCTCTCTCCGCTCCCTGAGCTTCTTGACCTGCGACAGGATCTTGTCCACCTTGGACTCTGTCAGTGCGGAGAGTCGTTCGTACTTTTCCTTTGTGATGGAATCATTCTTCAGCCGCTTCTTCAGGTCCTGCAGGTCATCTTCATATTCGGCCCTGATTGCATTCAGCCTCTTGATCTTCCTTTCTATGCCGCCCTGGTTCCCGCCTAGCATTGCAGTCGGTAGCTCCCCGCGGCTATGCCCGCGGATGTTACACATAACCGGAGCCGCATATAAAAAACTTTGAAGGGGCGGTCGGGCCCGTGCATGTGACTTCACCCCGGGACAATGCCGGACAGGACGGCATGGTCCCTTTCATATCTCGAGATGTCCTTCATCGAAACATTGCACTTCAGACGGGACTCCAGCCTCATTTTCTCCTCCTCGAATATGCGTTCGGGGCTGGCGGAGGAGTCTATGCTTCTTGATTTCACAACAAGGAAGAAGGCACGGATCGACCTGAAGGACTCGATATTGCGGACAAGTATGTCGAGCATGTTCTTCTGCGCTATGTCCTCGATGACAATATCGGGCCCTTCGACGACTGCTGAATAGCGTTCGGGGTGAAACGCATCATCCATGATGGGTATTATGCCCTGGTGCGTGGCCGCTACTTCCTGCAATCCGACATAGGGTTCCCTGGCCATCTCGACGGCATAGATTGTGGCATCGGGAAGGATATCGGCGACGTGGCTCACTGTTGTTCCGAATGAGGCGCCAAGATACAGGACTTTCCGTGAACCGTGGAACGGGAGCATGCTTCCTCCCAGCATTGTGAATGCGGCCAGCTTGCTTGTAAACGGGCTCCAGCTTCTGTACTCCCTTCCCTCCACTTCCATGACAGGCTGTCCCCTAAGACGCCATCCGGGGGCGCTGTTCAGTGTATACAGCTTCCCGTCATGAAAAATAGTGTTCTGCGGCAGGATTGGTTGATTTTCACCCGCAGTGTGTCCTGGAGGCATTATGGATGCTACAGCAATTGTCCGTAATTTAACTTACCGGGGGGCTGCGAGTTTCCCCGGCGACACAATCATTTAACATGCTCAACGTCTGACAACCGGTTGTGAACAGCATGATGGAAAGCTTCGCCGTCTGCGTGACAAGAGGAACCGTCAACGATATCGATGTTCTCATGCAGCACAGGTTGAAGCTCTGGAGTGAAGTAAGCGCCAGGAGTGCAGACGAGATAATGGCCCGCATCCCTCCATACAGGGAGTGGCTGAGCGCTGGAATCGAGAAGGGATGCGTAACGCCTTTCATAGCAAAGTCAGAAGGGACTGTCGCAGGAAGCGGCTGCGTCTGGATCCGGGATGTTGAGCCGAAGCTCGGCCTGAACAGGTTTGAGGAAGGGTACCTGATGGCGATGTACACCGAACAGCATTTCAGGAGACAGGGTGTGGCATCGGCCATACTTCAGGCTGCCATTGCATACCTCAGGGAAAGGGGCGTTGAGCGCATGACACTCCATTCCTCGGAATTCGGGCGGCCCCTCTATGAGAAGTTCGGCTTTGGGGACACGACAGAGATGAGATTGAACCTGAAGTGAAAAGGTCCTTCGCCACGATTTTCCGGGCCGGCGGGAAGGAGAATGCTTTAAGCACCTATGTTATTCCAATGGTGTGAAGTCTGAATTAACGGAAATTGCCTCGGCTGTGAGGAATGCTGTGCTGCCTGTTCTGGGAAAGGCGAGCGCATCTGAAATTGTGGGCCGGGGCGTAGACGGTGCCCCGAGCTATGGGGTGGACGCTGTGGCCGAAAAGGCTGCGATGGATGCTGTCGAACGCCTGGCTCTCAGGCTCAACATACTGAGCGAGGAATCGGCCTACGTGGATAAGGGTGCGGCCGAAACGCTCGTCATAGACCCGATTGACGGAAGCAGGAATGCCATCAACAACCTCCCCTTCTTTTCCGTTTCCCTCGCAGTCGGATCAAGGAATCTGTCAGGCATAAAATACGGACTTGTAATGAATATAGTAACGGGGGATGTCTACTACGGTGAGAAGGGAAAGGGGGCAACATGCAACGAGGGGCCCATCCACACCCGCCTGTTTGATGAAAAGAAATCGGTCTTCCTCGTCTATGTGGGAACTAACGCATCTGCAAATGCATACGACATAATGCGTAAAAGTTCGATTGTCAGGTCGTTCGGATCTGCAGCGCTGGAAATGTGCCTGATCGCTTCGGGAAGTGCGGACGTTTTCTACATGAGAAGTGTGGACAGCGAACACGCCCTCAGGATAGTTGACATAGCTGCCTCCTCGCTCATACTCCGTGAGGCGGGCGGGGAGGTTTTCGACATGACAGGGAATATCATGGACATGCGCTTCGACATGGCTGACAGGAAAAGCGTGATCGCCGTTGGCGACCGGTCCATGCGGAGGCTCTCCCTTTGAGAATCGGCCTCTATGCGAACATGGAACTTCCGGGCTCGCTCAGGATTGCAAAATCATGCGTCAAGCTGCTTCGCCGGGGCGATGTGATGGAGGAGGAGACGGCGAAAAGGTTCGGGAGGAAGGGTGTCAGCCTGTCTGAGCTGGATGCAGACGTCCTTATTGTGATTGGCGGAGACGGCACAATGCTGAAGACGTTCATGAGCACCGGCATGCCGCTCCTTGGGATAAACTCCGGCAATGTAGGCTTCCTGACTGAATCGAGGAAGGACACGCTTCCTGATGTGTTCAGCAGGCTGAGGAACGGGAAGTTCAGGATAGAGGAGAAGCTCAAGGTTTCAACAAAGATTGACGGCAGGGCTGTACAGGATGCTGTGAACGAAGCTGTCGTGCACAGCTCCTCCATAGGGAAGGTAAGGCATTTTGAGATATCCGTCGGCAGGAACAGGGTCGGCCTCGTGAGGTCGGACGGCATAATAGTGTCGACACCAACCGGTTCCACGTCATACTCCCTGTCGGCCGGCGGACCCATCGTGGATCCGTCCGCATCCGTCATTCTCATATCACCCCTCGCCCCGTACGGCATTTCGTCCAGGCCAATAGTCTGCGGGGCAGACTCCGATATAAGGCTCAGGATTGAGGGCGAGAGACAGTGCATGCTTGTCATTGACGGACAGGTTGAAATCGGCCTGGCGGGGAATGAGAGGCTGGAGTTTTCATCTGCGTCGAGCAGGGCCCGGTTCGTCAGGTTCGACTTCGATTTCTACCGGAGGGTCCACAGCAAGCTCACGGGATGAGCAATATGCCCATGTTCAGCAGGAGAAGACTTCCAGGGCGCGCGGCGGCAGATGTAAAGTGCATCAGGCTCCAGTTGCTGGAGGCTGTAATGGAGGCTGCGAAGTCCTCCCTTCCAAACGAGTTCGCCGCTGGCCTGAGGGCGAGCGGTGATACGATATACGAGCTCACGATCATACCGGGCACCAAGAGCAACTTCCATTCTGCGAACTTCAACTACCATGGCATACTCGGCGACTTCAGTACGGTAGGCACAGTGCATTCCCACCCCTCGGGTAACAGGATGCCCAGCGTCCCGGACCTCCGTCTTTTCAGCTCTGTCGGCAGGCTGCACATAATAGTCGGGTACCCGTTCGGCGTGACGAACTGGACGGCCTATGACAAGAAGGGGCAGCCTTTCTCACTCAGGGTTGTCTGATTTCAGAAGCCCGCTGTAAATTGAAAGCATTCTCTCGGCGACTGAAGAAATTGAGAATTCTGCAGCACGCTTAACACCATTTTCGCCCATCCTCCGCCTGAGTTCCTCATTCGACAGGAGTTCCTTCAGCCTGTCCGCTATGTTCCTCGGATCCATCGGTTCGCTCCTCAGCCCGTGGACGCCGTCCTCTATGACTTCCCTGACACCCGGTATGTTGCTGACGAGCACTGGCGTGCCGCTTGCCATTGACTCAATGGCTGCAATGCTGAATGCCTCAAGTCTTGCAGTGGATGGCACCACGACTACATCGGCTGCCCTGTAGAGCGAAGGAAGCAGATTGTCCGGTACGCCTCCAAGCATGAAAACCCTGCCACCGACACCTAGTCCCCTGATGATTCTGCCCAGTGTTCCGGAGTATTCCCCCTCGCCTGCAATGAGAAGCACACAGTCATCTGGGAGGTACCTCATGGATTCTATCAGAAACTGTACACCCTTGTGCCTGACGAGCCTCCCCACAAACAGCACTGCCTTCCTGCCCTCAAGGTTGAACTTTCGCCTTGTCCTTGCCCTGTCTTCCCGATCGGGATGAAAGCGGTCCGTGTTGGCGCTCACCGGCACAATCTCGGGCTCGATAGTCCACACGTTCGAAGAAGTGGATGAGTATGTCTTCGTGGTCACAAGGACCTTCGTCGACCTCTGAATGATCCTGCGAGTGACGAATCTGTCCACCCCTCTCACAAACAGGGAGCTCATCCTTGAGGGTATGTCGGAATCACAGTGATATGTGACCACGGTGGGCACGCCCGATTTCATCAGCTTCCTTGCGGGTATGTATGCAAAGCTTGGCGATGGTGTGTGTGAATGGACTATGTCGAAGCGCTCCCGCTCGAAGACATGCTTGAGTCCCCACGGTATGGGTGTTCTAAGGATTGTGGCGACAAGGGGCACGCGTATTATGCGGACACCGTCCGCCTCCTCTCTTTCGGCGAGTGATCTGTCATACCATGAAGTGATGACTGTCACATCATGCCCCCTGGCCGACAGTTGCGTAGACAGGTCACGCACGAAGCTTTCTACGCCTCCGTGGTGAGGGTTGTAGTATGGTGTCAGCTGCGCAATCTTCAACTTGATCGCCTGCCTCCTTGTTGGCTTGAATTCCCACGTAGGGGCAACTATGTGCCTTCCACGATTCCAGGTGCTCCCTCGAAAAGATTCGCCACTCTCTTCAGGAAGGACTCGTCCCTCGCACCAAAGGCTGCGAGTTGGTCCCCATCTATGTCAATTTCCCCTATCACCCTTCCGCCCGAGAAGAGCGGCACAACTATCTCCGATCTTGTGTGCAGGAAGCAGGCAAGGTATCTGCCGTCTGCGTTCACATCCGGCACATTTTCAATCCTTCCGCTGGATGCAGCGGCGCCACAGACTCCCGAGCCGAGCGGTATTGAAACGTGCTCCGTTGCCTCAGGCCCTTTCCACGGTCCGAGTTTCAGAATGTTGCCCCTCAGCCAGTAAATGCCTGTCCAGCCGTAATGAGGAAAGAGGTCATGGAGGAGAGCAACGGTCATGGATGACAGTTCGTCCATGCCCCTGGCTGCGGCAATCCTGCTGAAGAACTCATCCTCAGCCCTGCGGAAGCTCTCTTCATCCATCATCAAGTCACCTGCGCAGCCTGGTGAAAAGCGAGCCTATTATAAGCGGAAGAGTGACGGTTGCGTCTCCTTCAACAGTCACGTGCCTGGCAGCAGATTTCACCTTCCCCCACGAGATTGCCTCCCTGACAGGAGCCCCTGAGAGGCTTCCGTCGAATTCCTGTGCGGTGGTGAGGTAGACGACGTAGTCGAGGCCGCCCCTGAACTGATTCCACCATATCGTGTGATGCTTTGAAATTCCACCTCCTATCATCAGTGCGCCCGCCTTCTTGACCGAGAACACTATATCGGAAAGCATGTGCTCATCCTTCAGCAAGTCTATCTGGAAATCCTTGTGCTCCTGCCAGAACATCCAGAGCTGGGAGCCCACGGAACCGTCCGTTATGCCTGGCACGAAGACGGGAATGCTGTTCTTGTGCGCCCAGTAGAGAATGCTGTCTTCCGAGCCCACGTATTCACCAAGCTTGTCCGTGAGCTCGTATGTTGCCAGTTTCCTTACGCCGTTGTCGTACATTTTTTTAAGAAAAGGCATCAGCTTGTTTTCAAGAATAAGCCCGTAGCTTGAATCGGGGATCAGTATGTTGCCAAGCCTGTTGATCTTCCTCTTCCGCAATGACGCATCGTCAAGAAGGAAATCACCGTGGTAATATGGTTTCCAGCTTCTCGCAAGATCATGGTCAAGCGTCCCGCAGGTCGTTATGATTGCTGAAACCAATTTCCGCTTCACAAGATCTCTTATTATGCCTCTTGCACCGGTGGATATGATATCCGCCGGAAAGGAGAGGAAGACATATGCATCATCATTGACCATCTTTTCAAGTATCCTCACCGCTTCCCCGATCTTCTTTGCAGTGAAGCCGCCCGAAGCATACATCTGTTCCGTAAGGTCCCACAGGTTACTGCATTCTTCCAGCCGGATATCCGCGACCTTGCGCGATCGACCGTTGAAAGCCATGGATTTACATATGCGAACATTAGAAATAACTTGTCCTGTTTAGCACAGGACAGTAGCCGGGACCGGGATGCCTGCCGCTTGCCAAAAAGGGCAGACAGTCAAGGATGCGATTCGATGCCTGAGAAGATACCACCTCACAAGCACTGCAAGGAATGCGGCAAGGCAATTCCGATTGACGCAACCTTCTGTTCCAGCCAGTGCGAAACTCAGCACAGGATGAAGCTCAGGAGAAGGAGAAACCAGCTTTACACCTACTACCTCATGATGATCCTGCTCCTGATAGCCATCCTTGTCTATCTGGGGTACTTCAGATGAGCGGTTCGGTCTGCATGGGCGGTACCTTCAACAGCCTTCACCAGGGGCATTTATCAATGCTCAGGCTTGCATTTGCCATCGGTTCCAGAGTGTACATTGGCCTGACTTCTGACAAGATGGCTGCCGGCGCAAGGAAATATGTCGTGCCGTACGAAACGAGACTCAAGTCTCTTGAGCGGGCATGCGGCAGGCTCGGTGGCAAATTCGAAATCTCCGAACTCGAGGACCCGTACGGTTACTCCACCAGGCTGAAAGGGCTGAAGGCAATCGTGGTCTCCGAAGCAACTGCTTTCAGGGTCGGGGAAATAAACTCAATCAGGGAGCGGAACGGATTCGCGCCTCTGATATCATATGTTGTGCCACTGCTGCGCTCTTTCAACGGAATTCCATTGAGTTCTACGCGTGTTCTGGGCGGTGATTGCGACGCAGGGGGAAAACTGCTCCGCCCGCTTTCCGTGGGAATCGGTTCAGCCAACAGGGTCAAATCAGGTGCTGTCAAGGACGCGTTCGGACTCTATGGCAGGGAGATAGGGCGGGCGAATTTCAGGTCTTACGGGATATCCTCAGGCGTTGCCGAACAGCCATTCGGCGCTGAAACAATAAGGGGCGCCCTGACGAGGGCCAGGGAATCTCTCAGGGACAACGACCTGGGAATCGGGATAGAGGCCGGCCTGTTCACCGTGGAGGAACTGAATTCGGCATACGACGTGCAATACTGTGTAATAATGGACAGGGGCGGCGCCGTCACAAGCGGTCATGGAATGGGCTTTTCGTACCCTTCCACAGTCCTGGATGAAGTGTCGAAGGGGAAGAGCATCGGGGAAGTGATGTCGAGAGTCAGCGGCATAAGGGACATTGGTTCAAAAAAGGGTGCAATCGGATACCTGTCTCACGGCAAGATAAGCAGGAGGCAGCTCACGGTTCAGGCCGTAATTTCCGCCCTCATACCCAGGATTAATGCGAAGCTCTACGCAGACAGGACAACCGTTTCTTCATCCGCACACAATTGAGTCCCCCCTGCCAGATGAAACAACACTCCTGAGCGCGCACGAAGCAGCATTATGAAAGGCGCTGAGGGGGAGATTTGAACTCCCGAGTCGCAGAGCGACACCGGCTTTCCTGTCACATCTCAAGGCCGGCGCCTTGAACCGGGCTTAGCTACCTCAGCCTGAGTGCCTTGTCGAGGTCCATCTCGAGGGCGACAATGGGATTATAGAGATTAAAGTTTGTAATCACTTCGGGATGCAGTTCGCCGAAGATGCCCACAGCTTCACCATCGCGCAAGATTGACATCTGTCTTCCCGCGATGAAACGAGTGTCCCCGGACTCGGCCGTTTTGAGTCCGAGCTTCAGGTCCCTTCCTATGGCGTCCGCCAGAGACTTGATTTCCGCGAAAGTGGCCCTTGGGTGAATGCTCACAGCAGTGAAATACCTTGTACGCCCCGGGCGGTGGACGTCACCGATCTCGTATATCCTCTGCGGGAGCTCGTTGTGCTTGTTTGCCTCGAGAAGGAGGAGCATCCCAGGCAGCAGCGACAGTCGCAGTATGTTGCTTTCCTCAAGAACGGGGTTCAGAATGCTGACTGACTCCGATTCTGGCACAAACATCCTGTCGAACTCGGAGTGCGTGCCGGAAATCATGAATGTTATGACCTGTGAATAGCCGTAACCGATCATGATCTCTGAAACAAGCTCGGAGGCGGAAGTCATACCTGTCAATCCGCCGACTGTCTGAGATGTCGGCGGGCTGACACCGAAGTTGTCATAGCCGTAGCTGATTGCAGCGTCTTCAATGATGTCGACAGGATGCATTATGTCCATCCTGAAAGGCTGCACACTGACTTCGATTTTCTCGCCCTTCAGCTCGCAGAAGTGGCCCATCCGCCTGAGCAGTCTGATTGCAAGGTTTCCGTCGATTGAAACGCCCAGCATCTCATTCAATGAGCGGAGGCTGACATCTACAGCCCGTCTGTAAAGGTCAGGTGTCTTCCTCTTCCTTCCTCCGCTTTCGATAGTGACGTCGCAAATGCTGCCGCCCCTGTCTGCAAGGGCGGTGCTGATTATGTTGAGCACACCGCTGCACGCCTCCTCGCTCGTCCCTGTAACGTCGATGAACACATTCCTCGTGCGATCCGTGAGCTGTGTCATGTTTCCGTTTATGATCGGTGGCATTGAAAGTACCCTGCCTCCCGCATCCGTGATCAGCGGGTAGGGGCCGCCACCCACAATCCAGCCGTACTCCTGCCCCTTTTCATGCTCGGCAATTATTTGAGAAAGCGTCATTTCCCTGTCGAATCCAAGGGGTGAAAACGAGTAGGAGGCTCCTGCGTATGCGGCGTATTTGAGGGGGAAAGTGATGGCGGACATGTCATGTATCCCTATTGCGACCTTCCGCCTCTTCCGGCCGATGGTCAGGTGAAGCTTCTCCTGCAGGTCTATCAGTGATTTGAGCATTCCCTGGTTGAATTCAAGGTTCTTTATCACGGCTCCGACGATCACGGGCCTGATGTCACTCACATTCTCATCCACGCTCAACGCATACTGTCCCGGTGACGAGCTGTATTCGGGAAGGGCGGTGCTTTCCGAGTAGAGCGACTTCATTGTCCTTGCGATGCCTTCTACGGAGTAGTGGTCGGGCCTGTTTGGAAAGAATTCAAATCTCAGCGCATTTCCCTCGATTCCCTCAAAGCTTGCGCCCGTCATTGGAATCCTTTCAATGAACCACACTTTGTCCTTTTCCAGGCCCGAAAGTTGCCTAAGTTCATCATACTGTATGTCGATTACAGGCATCGACTGCGCTCATCTGATGAAGATTATATATGCATATTGCAGCCGGACAAACTGACCCGGGACCGGCGCCCTCCCAGGTGATCAGCGGCAGAACTGTCATGCTATAAGCGAAAGGTCTCCAAACTCATGCCACTGAAACCCGATTGCGGATGCGGTGGTGTATGCGGACCTCAGCAGCGAATCATCGAGAAACGCCGAAATCATCTCCACATGTGAACTTTCCGGATCGTGGAGGCCGGTCAGCAGTCCATCAACGGACTTCGGCCTGCGTCCCGGCCTGATGAACAGGTCCGTGGTCCCACTGCCCGGCACAATTCTGCCCCGGTACGACGACTCGAGTGCCCTCACCACCGATGTACCCACCGCTATGACCCTGCCGCCGGAGTCCCTTGCCTCCTCAGCTGCCGTGGCCGTGGCCTCGGGTATTTCATAATACTCGTCAGGGAGGAAGGGCGAGCTGCTGAATTCGTCCGGCTCAAGCGGGCTCAGGTTGCAGTGAAGAGTCAGGTACGCCTGCAGTATTCCCTTCTGCCGAAGGGATGCCATTACTCTTCTGCTGAATGGCCTCGAAGCGGAAGGAAACTCCGCCGAACCAGGCACCCTGGAAACGACGGTGGAGTAGAAGCTCAGGGGGAGCTTGAACGGTATGTGGTCGTATGTCAGAGGTGCACCATACCTTCCAAGCATTTCCCTGAGTTCATCTTCTCCCATGCGGGCATCGGCCCAGAAGAATCTGGAGAATGTGCTGTGTCTTCTGGACAGTTCTATTTCCCTGCCGTTTCCAATGACAGCGAGCACATTGCCCTCTTCCGTCTGCATCCTGTTGAATGACTTTGGCCGGGGTTCGACGAGTATCTTCCCGTTCAATCTTGAAGTCCCTACGTTAAGCCAACCTTGCTGCCTTCTTGAAACATCGAACACGGGGAGAGACGACGGCACCAGGGCGCTGTCGTTGAACACAAGAATATCCCCCCTTTTGAGGAACTCAGGCAGTTCGGCGAACCTGGCCGATGAATACGTTCCGGACGCATTTTCGATGACCAGCAGGCTGACATCATCCCTGCTGCGTCCATAGAATTCGGGTGGGAGGTGAGAATCCCAGACCTGGAATTGATGCCTCGGTCCTGACTGATATCTGCTCATTGATTCACCTCAAGTTCCTTCAGAATCAACGCATACAGCTCGAGGGCAACGTCTGATGTTTTTCTCAGGGCGTTCCTGTCGGCATCAGGGACTGCAAGAGCATGCATTCGAGTATCAACATCGCCCGGGTCGAAATTGATTGCACTCAGGCCGGTGCCCCTGCTCTCCTCCCTCAGGATTTCCACAAGCTGTCTCATAGCTGCCTTTGATGAACCATAAGCTCCCCAGCCGGGATACGGTTGGACTGCAGCATCCGATGTCATGTGCACAATCAGACCGGGTGACCTTAGGATTCCAGCTATTTTCTTCATCAAGTTGAAGTTCGCAAACACATTCGTTTCATATGTCCGCCTCAGTTCCATCATGTCCGTTTTCAGCACGGGGGGAAGCGGCGCGGGTCCCAGTGTCCCCGCGTTGAGAACACACACATCTATCAGGCCAAACCGCCTGCGCGTTTCCTCCAGAATGCTGGAGACATGGTTTTCAAGCCTAATGTCTGCTGTAAGGCCAAGGAATTTGTCGTCTCCGAACTCGGATTGCAGTTTTGCAATGGCACCCGTGTCCCTGCCGCATGTGACCACATTCCATCCCTTTGCAATGAAGAGGTGGACTGTTGCATTTCCAATTCCGGACGTACCGCCAGTCACAAGCAGGGTTTTCTTTACATCCATTTGAATCACTGGGTACAGAAGGGGCTGGTAAGTTATTAAGCTTAATCGTTTACTAATTTTATTAATTATTTGCCGCACTGAGAACGGGAATAGTGTATTATTGCAATATGTAATGCACGCTGGACGGCCGTTTCTTGAAAGAGGAAAAAAAATGAGCGATAAGCCATTCAGGACCTATGGCAGCCGCGGAGGTGGCAGCATTGAGCTCTACCTGGCCGACTCAATGGCGGCCATGTCAAGAATGGACCCCCGTTCCGTGGATGTAGTTGTTACCTCGCCGCCTTACAACATAGGCAAGAAGTATGGCGTCCACGTGGACAGAATGCCAAGGCATGACTACATTTCATGGATGGAGTCCTTTGGGCGCGATGTCTCCAGAATCCTTGATTTGGATGGATCGCTCTTCCTGAACGTAGGTGGAACTCTTGAGGATCCATGGCTGCCCTGGGATGTTGCGAGGGCCGTCTCCAATTCAATGAGGCTGCAGAATGTCATTCACTGGGTCAAGTCCATATCACTTGATCTTCAGGAAGCGGACGGCAGCACTTCTCTGATTTCCACCGGGCACTTCAAACCTATCGTCAGCAAGCGGTATCTCAATGACTTCCAGGAATACGTGTTCCACTTCACCCATGATGGCGCAAGGACGATTGACAAGCTTTCCATCGGCGTTCCGTACAAGGACAAGTCGAACATCGGCAGGTGGAAGTCCGCAGGCAGGGACCTCAGGGACCGTGGAAACATCTGGTTCATTCCATATGAGACAATAAGGACAAGGGAGCAGAGGCCCCATCCCGCCTCATTTCCTGTAAAGCTGCCTGAGATGTGCATACGCCTTCACGGGCTCACGGAAGGGCTCGTTGTGCTTGATCCGTTTATGGGAATAGGTGCAACAGCGGTCGCCTGTGCACGCCTTGGTGTGTCTTTCAAGGGGTATGAGATAGACGGGGCATATCTGGAGGAGTCATGCAGAAGGCTTGATATGTTCTATTCACCGACCGGTTCCGAAGACGATGGTGCACGGCATCAGAGCCTGCAGTAGACGTAGATGTCGCATACATTTGTGTCCGTTCTTCCGGTAACTATGCCCGTCCCTGTATTCTCAAAATATTCTTCGCTCTCGCGGCTGCGCAGATACTTGGCCGGTTCATTATCCGACGGGAAACCGACCGCACCTGCAAACCTGCTGTTTCCGTCCACTCCGTCTGTTCCAAAAGCGATCAGAAATTCGTCCTTCCTGAGATGGGGGGAGCCGGCAAGAGCAAAATGCTGGCATCTGCCCCCTCGAGCACCTTCGGGGACACCGAGAGTCATTTCTCCTCCTGCGACAAGAATTCCCCTTCCGCCGATCACTCTTCTCCCTTCTGCTATCAGTCGCTTCGCTGCCTTCTGAGGGTCGCCTGCAAGTGCGTTTTCGCGGACTGCCGCATGCAAGCCGTACTTTCTGCTCATTGAGGCAAAGCGCGCTGTCGCATCTGCATTGGACGCCACGGTGTGGACGGCGGAGTGCGAAACCTCAGCATCGCCCAGCTTCATCGACTCGAGCCGGCGATTCTCGAGCCCCGCTCTTGTGCGCCTTTCGAGTTTCATTAAAAGACGGTACTTGCGCAGAACACGCAGCGCATCCGCGCAAGTCGTCCTGTCCGGCAAAGTTGGCCCGGAACCAACATCTTCGATGATTCCGGTCGGAACATCAGAGATCAAGAAAGTATGCATCCTCCTTGGATAGAGCTTCGCTGCAAATCGGCCGCCCTTAACCGCCGAAATGTGCCTCCTCACGCAGTTGAGCTCTGATATGCTGGCTCCCCTGTTCATGAGCAGCCTGCTGATCTCGCGTTTTTCATACAGGCTCGTCAGCTCATGCGGGAGTGCGAACATCGATGAGGCGCCACCGCTCAGGAGGAACACAACTGCAGCGTCCTCGTCGCTCTGCTCAGCCGATTCAACAATTGCAGCTGTGTTCTTCACAGTTTCAGCATCGGGCAGCGGGTGGGGGCACTTTTGCACCTTTACCTTGCCGCAGCGGTATGACTCAGGACCGTTCATCTCGCACGACTCCACATTGTTGAAAAGACCCGTGAAGGATTCTGCAAACCTGGCGGAAGCTTTCCCGGCGCCAAATACATTTATGCGGCCCAACTCTCCAAAAAGTTCTTTCTGCACCCTCCTGCCTGATGCAGTAGCAAGGAATCTTCTCAGGCTTGGGCCCGGTGAAACATAACCGATTGTCTTCTCCATGCATTCATCAAGCCATCCCACGTCAAGTGACGGCAGGGCATCTTTCAGGCCGACTGCATTCTTTATCAGACCAGACCCACCTGTTCAGCGCGCAAGGCTGCTGTGGGCGGCGGCCAATTCTCCTCTTGACTGGGCCGCAAGCGTTGAGAGTTCTCCGGCAAGTATGAGGGCTGCGGCAATCTCAGCGAATTTCGGCGACTTACCAGAGCCTGCGCAACCCATGATTTCGAGCGCTTCGCGCTGCGTGGGCAGTCCAGTCCCTCCTCCCACGGTGCCAACCTCAAGAGATGGAATCCTGACGGAGAAATACAGCCCGGAATCCGTTGACTCTGCAATTGACATGCCCATACTGGCCTCGACGACCTGTGCGGCATCCTGTCCCGTGGCAATGAAAAGCGCGGCGGCCATGTTGGCAAAATGAGAATTGAAACCCATTGACAGTGCCATTGCACTTCCAACCAGGTTCTTTCTAGTTGCTGCTTCCGCTATTTCCGCCGAGCTTGCATGGAGTTTTTCGACAACTACCGACTCCGGGACGTTTACGTCGGCAAGCACACTCTTCCCCCTTCCACCAATATAATTGATTGCGGCGGCCTTCTTGTCGGTGCACATGTTTCCTGAAACTGATATTGTCTTCGCACCTGTCTTCTTCTCGATCATATCACACATCTGCTGGGATGCAATCGTTGCCATGTTCATGCCCATTGCATCTCCGGTGGCAAAGCTGAACCGGATGAAAAGATTCCGGCCGCTAAGGTACGGCTCGGCCGAAACCAGCTCTCCATGGCTCGTGGTCTTCGCAGTCGCGCGCCTGAGCGTCTCCATATTCCTGCCTATCCAGTTGATTACCTTGATTCCATGTTCTATGTCATCCACCCGCAGGATGGGCGCCCTCGTCATTTCATCCCTTATAATTCTGCAGGTAGCACCGCCCGATGCCGTGACAACTGAGCATCCCCTGTTTACAGTGGCGAGCAGCGCTCCCTCGGTGGTTGCCATGGGAATATAGTATGCTCCCCTTGCGTTCTGACCTTTCACATGGAGAGGGCCCACGACTCCGAGCGGAACCTGTGAAACACCAATGAAATTCTCAATATTCTTGGATGCGGCCTCCGCGCTTAGAGAATTGTTCGTCAGGTGCCTGAACTTCAGCTTTAAGGTTTCCTCCAGGATTTTTCTGCGCTTCAGTGTATCTTCGGAATTCTTTCCTCTAGGGAGGGGTGGGAATTGCATGGCAACCATATCTGCTGACATGTTTAAAAGTTGCATTGTGCAATAGGCGGAATTCAGCGCAACATGAGTCGTCATGGCTGAATAAGTTCGGGCTTAGAAGGATTTGGATCGTGTTCCTCGGACTCGGCTGACAAAGGTTTTAATTAGTGCCGACTTTTCTGTTTTGAGGGCCCGTAGCTTAGCCAGGCTGGAGCGCCCGGCTGATAACCGGGAGGTCAAGAGTCCAAATCTCTTCGGGCCCATATCCATATACGACACGAGTATTTCCTGACGCACATAAATGTACATTAGCTTACATGAGATTTGAGAGCATCAAATCCTCATTGGAATGGACCCTGATCTTTTGAATACCGATGGCAGCCCTGCTCACACACTTGGCTGCTGAATTTCGAGATCTTGAATTCTCCCGAATTCCTTCACGTTGTTTGTAACAAGAGGAATGTTGAGTGCCATTGCTGTTGCTCCGATTAGCATATCCAGCGACCACATTGGTTTTCCGCTCTTTTCAAGGCTGGCCCCAATCTTTCCATAACAAACTGCGGCATCATTGCCAAATTCGGCCACCTCCAGAGGCAGGAGGAATTTGTCCAAGGCTCTCTTGTTTCTCTCCCGATTCTAAACTCTTCTGTGCACCATATTCCAATTCGGCAGGAGCCACCACCGAAATTCCCAAGTCACCTGCCTCATGTGTTCTGATCCATGGAAGGCTCCTGTCTCTGAATGCATTCTTTCTGATCAGGTCAATGCAGTAGTCTGTGTCAAGCATTAGGATCAATCGAACAGCTCGCCTCTCTTCTTCTGCGAAGTTTTTGGTCGTGATGCATAGTTCAGGAGTGAAGGCCGATTAGGGATGCTCTGAAGCGTATCTCATGACCTGAATGGTGTCGATAATTACCTGCTACATTCTTTTGCTTTTCACATTTTCTGAAAACAGTGCCACATACCCGGGTTTTGCAACTTCTTTCTTCGCGTCAGGCATCAGGTTGAGATACCACACCCTGCTCTCCCTGCCAAGTGAGATTTCAACCCTTTCCACTCTGGACAGCTTCCTGAGCAATTCATCCATGCACCCCATGCATTGCCTTCAGACACGGGTGACATCTTCCAGTGCAGTGCTGATGCAATCCTGTATGACAGCACAAGAAGGAAGATGTAGGCCCCGACCCTCCTCTCCAGCCTGTGGCGCACAGGCTCCATCTGCTCATTTGTCTTCAGGCGCCTGAAAACCTTCTCTATGTAGTCCTTCTCGAGATACGTGCTCACCATCTCTGCAGCACTGAGGCTGTCGTCGGTCGGGAGTATGGCGAACTTACCGTCTGCTCTTTCAGCGGCACGGAGTATGTGCTGCCTGTAACTCCATTCAATCCTCCTTCCGTTCCCTTTCCTCCGGACTCTTATGTCAATGTAGCCGGGCCATTCGCCTGCAATGGCTCCTATCTTCGAATGCAGCTTTGCCTCGGACCAGTTCCCGCCGTCGACAGCGAGTCTGTCGAGTTAGGCGCCAATGGATTTGGGCGCATCGTTCCTGACACCTTTCTCCATGTCACGGTACACTGCAATCGAACGACTCTTACCAAACACCGCCGCCTCCTTTCCTGCAGCATATGTCAGGGAGTGTGCTGTTGACCTCACCGGCATCTCCGGTCTCTGCTGCACATCTGTCTCATCGAGAACATGTCTGGCAGCTTTCAGGCTCTTTGGCGGGCCTCATATCTGCTTCCATCCAAGAGCCGTTGCATCTGCTATATGGGACGGCGACACCATTCCTCTGTCCCATGCGAGTGTTCTGCCGTTCTTTGGCAGCCTGAGAGGATAAGGAACGCACTGGGGAACTCGGCGCTGCCCCTACCAGCTATCCGGTCACACTGAGACAGCTCCCGAATGATGCACTCTTAATCCAAATGAGAATAAGTCGACGAACCCGGAATTCCCGGTGGCTGGCCAGTAAAATCAAACCAGTGTCCTTGCAACGTATGCTTCTGCATTCTGCTCAGGTCTTTGCACGGCACTGATATGATTTGGTCATCGGATAATTGGACTGGCAGACTTAAATACGGTTGCGAGAAATGGCGTCACTTTATATTATCACAAAGGCGGTAGCATAGGTTGACAGTGAACAGGATCGGGAGGCTGCTCAGGGATGAGCTGGGGGAGCCGCTCATAGGGTGGTATGTTCCTGCCATTTTCATTCTGATACTGTTGGCTGCATCAACAGCGGCCCCGCTCTCATTCCTGTCAGAATACAGGACGCAGGTTTCCGTTTTTTTCTACGGCATAACGGCTGCCACCCTTCTTCTGGCAGTAATACTCTATCTCAGGAGGTATTTGCTGAAACACACACCGCTGCTTTTTGTTGCCTTCTTCATCATGATGGAAGCTTTGACCTGGGAAGTATACACATCCGTTGAGTTTCTCTTCTTCCATCCGAGTTCCCTTCTGAACACAGACTGGCTCGTGCAGGGATTCACCACTTATCTCGTCTTTTCTGTATCCATCGATCTTCTTGCATTGTATCTCCTGCTTGGATGGATAAAATCTGCAACCAAAGTCCAACTGGCGGCAGCAACGCTGGCAGTTTCGTTGTTGAAGATTGTGACTCTCACAAGCGTGAGCAGCCGCTCTTCCCCGATAGTACTTCCTGCCAACTTCTTCCCTGGCGGGCTTGCTGCTTCCGACATGCTTCTTGTTATTGCCGCCCTCTCAGTCACGTCCTACCTGGTCATTCAGAGGAGAATGCAGAATGCGGAGATAGGGAAGACGCTGATAGGAATTACCGCCTTTGTTGTGCTGATCACATTCTCGATGGCAATGTACAGGTTTTACCCTTTTGGCTCCCTCCGGTCTGCTGTGCTCGCTGGAGCGTCTCTTGCAGGCGCTCCAGTTTTTCCTCTCTGGGGAGTGATACTTCAGGAAGAGCGGGAGAAGAGGAAGACAATCCGCCTGATGGGACTCCTCAACGACTACAGACCCGGGCTTGACAGGAGAATTGACAGTCCGTCGGATGTGAGAGCGCAAAGTTCAGGTCTTTCTCTCCTTTCCCTTGCCTTCCCGGGGTCGACGGCCTTCTCGTACAGCTCCGATGACTGCACCGCCTGGCGACTGGTCAGCTCATTCACTGATGGGACAAGCGGACTGAGTCCTGTAGAAGCTTTTGAATCGGACCTGAGGGCCTACGTTCGGGTAGGGGAGCAGATGCTGTTCGACAGCACGCAGAAAAACGATGCCTCTGTGAATCTCTCGAGAATAATGGGTAATGAATTCGCGGCTTCTGTCTACATGTCATTTGACGGAAGATTCGAGATAACAGGCGTGATGAGGCACGGAGATACGGGATGGGAACAGTCCGAGCTTACATTCATATCAAATCTTTCATGGCTAATCAAGTCCGAAATGCTTGCTAATGACCTGTCTGAAAAGCAGAGCATGATGACGCTTCGCCTGCTGACACTGGTTGAGGCTTCGCACAGGCTGATGGACATAAGGGACTCAAAGATACTCTATGACACCGTCTGTGAACTTGTTTCCGAAAGGCTTGGCTACAGCGATGCAAGCATCTGGGTGAACTTCAACGAGAAAGGGCTGAAACTTGAGTCGTGGAGGTTCAACGGCAGCATTTCATCCCCGGTTGATGAAAACACGTGGATGGCTCCCAGCAAAGGAATAGTGGCGCATTGTGCGCTGACACTGAAGCCATACATGACAGGCGACACTGCCCACGACCCTTACTATTTCGGCCTTCTTGAAAACAGGACTAAGAGCGAATATGCGACGCCAATAATGGTCGACGGTACTTGCACGGCGGTCCTGGACATAGAGTCCACCAGACCGGATGATTTCGACACAAACGACACTCAGGTGATCAGCATAGTGGCTGATATCGTGTCGATGGCCCTCCGAAACATAGAACTCTACAACGGACTGGCAGCAAGCCAGAGGGCTTCCGAGATGAGGGCAAACATCGTGGCTCACGACCTGAAGAACATGTTCCAGCCGATTTCACTCAACATGTCACTGCTTAAGTCATGGCTCGTTTCCGGCATACCGCTTTCAGCAAAAGAGCTCTCACTGGTGGAAAACACCATCGCTTCCGTGGACCACGCTGGCAGGTTTCTCAACGACGTACTGCAGCTTGTGAAACTGGGCAATTCAGAGAATTTGAAACTGAGAGAGACAGACCTCGAAACGATGGTAACACATGCCATCTCGACAGTCTCATCCACATATTCCCAGAGGAGGCTGGACATCCGTACCTCATTTGACGTGAAGGCGAAGATGGTCCGTGGGACGGACCTTCTTGAGGAAGTGTTCGTCAACCTCTTTATTAATGCAATAAAATACAACGGCTCCGAGACGGTGGAAATATCGGTCGCTTCGCACCGAGAAGGCGATGACGGAAACGGCAACATTCTGGTGTCGGTGACTGACAACGGCCGCGGAATATCACCCGAGCGACTGGGCACAATCTTCAACAGATTCAGCACTGGTTCTTCAGGCAGCGGCATTGGCCTTTCACTTGCGAAAGCGATAATGGAGAGCATTGGAGGGAGCATCAGCGCAGGCCCCCGCATCACGGGAGACCATAGCAAGGGCACCGTATTTACCCTGCGCTTTTTGCCGCATTCCGAACCAGCGGCCAACAAAGCGCGGGCAAATGAAGAGTCCCCCCTCCACTTAGTCACATAATGGTCAGGGCACTAGTGCCGTGTTTCAATAACTGAGTTCTGTGTCCTGAATTTCCAGATGACCCTCCTCCTTGCCGTTCTCTTGTCCCTCTTCCTCTTCTCCCTGTTCTCAAGCAT
>JAKAVR010000077.1 GCA_021817225.1 Thermoplasmata archaeon | reverse complement strand
GATATTGTAGTGATTGTGCCTACCAACGACATGGGAAAACAAGATGTTCTGCGTTTAACATCTGATATGAGGCAACAGGGCGCCGATTTGATAATTATTGAGGACGTTTATCCATTGTTTAATTTTTCCCACAGCATGAACGTCGGCATAAACGCGGCTCTTGGCCGAAAATCGACTAAATACATAGTTGCGGCTAATGACGACGTACGCGTTTCATGCTTACAATTGATGCGCAAAGTGCTTGATGAACGGCCAGAGTTTGGCTACGTGACGCCATATGTTAATGGCTATGATTGTTATTGGCCAATGAAGTTTACGCGCATAGTAGGGCGGGCAATAAAAAACAAAGCGCCGTTTTGGTTTCTGCGTGAAATTAGAAATGAAAGATTTGCAACCAAACTTGCTGGCGGTAAATTTTTGAATACGCAGCCGTTTGCCATGTTTCGCGCAGAAGTTCTTCGCAAGTTTAGCTTTGATGAAAACTTCGATATGGGACTGGAAGACATGCAATTAGGGCTGCGGCTTCGTCAAAACGGCATTATAGGATTTACGAACCCGATGCTCAATATAACTCACAAAGGACATGCTACAATGAATATTCTTTATCCCATCGGGAATGCGCCTTCAAAGCGCAATAGGGAAATGCGCAACACGGCATACTTATACAAAAAATACAGCAAGTGAAGTTTATCCGCTGCATCTCGATTAACTTTATATGTGCATGTTTGTATTGCCTCGCTGACTCTACAACAGTTACCGAAACTGTTCAACCCATACTTATCAGATGATGCCGTTTCAGCGATGTTTTTGCGATACTTTTGTTATTTCGACAGCCAGAGGCAAGATTGTGGTTTCATATCTTTCAGAGAACCGCCGCCCGGCTGCACCCGAACCCGCAGGTAGTATTCAGGTATCGGGATATCCGCAGAGGGCACCGACACCGAAAGTTAAATAGGCAGAGGTTCGGATTGCGATTCCATTCAGGATGATTGAATGGCCGATCTCACACCAATAGAGGAGCAGGTGGTCAAAGTGCTTGGAGAATTGAACGCGACGGACAGCAGTGCAATCCGGACGGCTGACGACATTACAAAGAAGTGCGGCAAGCCCAAGGGGCTGGTGTCGAATGCGCTTGTCAGCCTTACCCAGAAAGGGCTCATAAAAAGAGTCGCGAGGGAGAAGTCGGCAGGCTATTTCCTGATAAAGAAATAATTCCAACGAAACTGGAAGAAGAGACGAGGGCCCGCTAAGTCATCCTTTCCTTCCTGCAGACAGGTACTCCCTGTACCTGCCTATGAAGTCAAACATATCTGCCACAATCCCTATGTCGGCATATTTGAAAATGGGTGCCTCGGCGCTTGAATTTACTGCGATTACCTTTTTTGCATATCTTATACCGACTACATGGTTGTCCCTTCCAGAGAGCCCAAGTGCAATGTACACTTCCGGTGAAATGGAATATCCGGTCAATCCAATCTGCTGCTGTCTTGGCACGAAACCGCTGTCAACTATCGGCCTCGTCGCTCCGACGGCCGCACCAAGCAATTCTGCCAGTTCCATTACTTCGGGCATCCTATCCCTGGTTTTTACTCCTCTGCCAACGCCTATGACAACTGCTGAAGAGGTTATGGACCTGAATGCCCCGGGCGTTTTCTCAAAGGATAGCCTGCTGTTCCTGCACCTGCCTTGCGCCTCGATTTTCCTCAATCCGAATTTTGCAGCCGACATGCCCTTCCTGAACACTCCTGGCCTGACAGTTGCCATCTGAGGAGCAGTTTTTGTGACAATTCTTGCTATGATCCCGCCTCCAAAGGCGGGCTTATGCTGTGTGAGTCTTCCATCTTCCCAGTCGAGTTCAACGCAGTCTGCAGTAAGTCCAAGACCGAGCCTCGCCGCGATGGTGCCTGATACCTCCCTCCCGTCGACAGTGGATGGGAAGATGACGCATGCAGGAGCTTCCTTCTCAATCATTTCAGACAGTGTGTCGCTGAAAGGCTCATTTTCGCCGGTCTCGATGTAGCAGTATTCATGGCAGGGCATCCCTTCGAGCTCGCCAGGGCTTATGTTGCCGATCATCTCCACATGCATGTGCGCCTTTGCAGAGAGCATTGAAATCTTAGAAGCAATCTGAAAAGCGACTTCCCTGTCGTTCAGGGCTACACCCCACAGCTCTTTCGTGCTCTCTCCATTGAACGGCTCAACCTGCAGCGCACTTGCTGATGAGGGAGAGGCTTTCACAAGACCGTCTATGAGTTTGAGTGACTCTTCGTTCAGCTGAAGGAAATTGACCTGCCTGCCGCTTTCTATCTTGACTGTATCAATGACGGACGTGGGTGAATCGCTTCCCTTTGAACCCGTCTGAAGCTCATTCTCACCCATGACAGTGATTCGCGCATCTAAATTGACAGCATCTTTACCAGGTCCTCTCGCCTTGTTTATCTTCTCACTGACCGAGAATACAGCTGGAATGGGAATCCGATACCTGGCGATGCCCTCCTCGTTTTCGAATTCGACTACCGCGCTGCCTCCATCGATTTCCAATGAAGAAATTGAGGACTTGAAGCCGAAATGGAGCATTTCGGCAACCTCGGGCGGCACCTGGGATGTCTCTCCATCAAGTGTGTACTTGCCTGCAAGTATTATATCGGGGGCAAGTCCGGATGCAAACTTCGAAAGCACCCTTGAAGTAACAAGCGTGTCGGCACCTGCATAGATCCTGTCCGTGATAAGATAGCCATGGTCTGCCCCCATCTGGATTGCTTCCTTCAGTATTTCAGCTGCAGAAGGCGGACCCATGGTGGCAACCGAGACCCTTCCACCATGTTTTTCCCTGATTCTGATGCCCTCTTCGACAGCCTTCCTGTCGAACGAGTTCATCGTGAGTTCTACATTGTCTCTCCTTATTCTCATCGTAAGCGGGTCGAACTCAATCTTGTTAACATTGGGAATTTGTTTTGCGAACACTAAAACATGCATCAGGCATCGACCAGAACATCGCCATTTTCAGTTCTGACTGCGTAGGTCCTGAGTGCAGTGGCCGTGCCGCCACCCTCAGGCTGACCAAGCGCCTCGCCGGTGGCCGGGTCGAAAGTGGCATAGTGGAAACCACACACAAGTTTACCCTCCTCAATTGAACCTCCGGACAGGTCATCACTCTCATGCGTGCAGTTGAGCTGTGTTGCAAACAGTTTTTCGTCCATCCTGATCAGGAGTATTTCGCCCGATGAAGTGGTCAACCTCGCAAGCCCGTTCTCAGGCAGCCCGCTCAGGTCGGCAACCTTCTGCCAAGTCATGGGAGGCTAATTCGGTACATGGTATTTGAAATTGTATAAATTGAGAGAATCGACGTCCGTGCAATTTCAGATCGAGAGCAGCCTGAGCGCTTCTTCCTTCGTCTCGGGATGCGTCTCGAAGCTTCCCCTTATGGCATTCGATATTGTCTCGGATCTGTGCGACTTCGCCCCCCTCATCTCCATGCACATGTGCCTCGCCTTGATCGTGACCATGACTCCCCTGGCCCCTAGCCTGCTGTAGAGGAAATCCGCTATCTGGCTAGTCAGCCTTTCCTGCACTTGGGGCCTTGAAGCAAAATACTTGACTGTCCTCGGCAGCTTGGATAGTCCGACAATCTTCTCGCCTGGAATGTATGCTATCGAGACTGAACCGAAGATAGGAAGCAGGTGATGCTCGCACATCGAGTAGAAGGGGATGTCACGTACCGCAAGTATGTCCCTGTATCCAGGGTTCTTGAATGATGTTATGCTCGGCTCGTTCTCAAGTTTCATCCCGGCAAAGAGCTCACTGTACATGCCGTAAACTCTCCTGGGAGTGTTTCGGTAGACCTCGGTTCCCTCTTCCACGCCTATTTCCTTCAGGATCGTTCTTACGGCCTGTTCAATTCTTCTCTGCGAACCAGAACCCCTCATCTAATCGTCGCCCCGGTTCTTTGATGTCAGATTCATATTTGAATTTGAGTACGTTTTCCACACGTCAGGCCAATCAGGGGCCATGAGTTTACAGATAGCTTATTTAATCCCAGATGCCCATTTTATCGCCCATGCTTCTTCTTGAAGGCAAAAAGGCTCTTGTCACAGGTGCTTCCAGACGAATTGGCCGAGCAGTGGTCCTCCAGCTGGCTAAGGAAGGATGCTTTGTCGCGATACACTACAACAAATCAGCCTCCGATGCCGGAAAATTGCTTGAAGAGATTGAAAGGGCCGGAGGGAGCGGCGCTATAATGCAGTCCGGTCTCGACGATGAAGCATCGTGCAGGGAGATCGTGTCAAGGGCAGTGACAGTCTGCGGCGGCATGGACTTCCTTGTCAACAACGCATCTGTTTTTCCAAAGGGGGATATAAGGTCCTCTGCGAGGGAGGACCTTGAACATGCGATTCTTGTCAATGCGTGGGCCCCGCTCTGGCTCTCAAATGCATTTGCCTCCAGAGTCTCCTCGGGAGGAATAGTCAATATGCTTGATGCGCGCATCAGCGGCTACGATTTTTCCAATTTTCCCTACTACTTGAGCAAGAGGGCACTTTCCGATATGACTGAAAATCTCGCACTCAGGTTAGCCCCCTCCATAAGGGTCAACGGCGTCGCCCCGGGACTCATAATACCCCCGGAAGGGAAGGACGAGTCCTATCTGTCGCGGATAGAGCCCATTATACCCCTCAGGACCCACGGGAGTGTTGAAGACATCGCGAACGCTGTTTCTTTCCTGCTCAGGAGTAATTTCATCACAGGTCAGACAATTTTCGTTGACGGAGGTCAGCACCTGACGCACCACATATTCGGGGGCAGGCGCAGGACTTGAGCACCGACTCGGAGTAATTACCTTGCCGGTGGCCGGGTCGAAACCTGCCTTCAGGGTAACGGCCTGCTCCTGCTGCCAAAGCTTCATTAGAGCATTGGACCTTAGCGGCTTCGATGTGCTGACAGTCCGGCCCAGGCAGACGCACATCGCAGGAACATGGTCCAATGCTCGACCAAATTCATATCAGGGATTTGCTTCTGAGATGCATAGTTGGAATCAATGAACACGAGCGTACACAGAAACAGGATGTCGTTGTAAATGTGGAAATGTGGGTGAATGTGTCCGAAGCGGTAAGGTCGGACGATGTGTCGAAGACGGTGGACTACAAGGAAGTGAACAAGCAGATAATCACGGCGGTTGAAGGCTCAAGCTATTTTCTCATTGAGTCGCTTGCATCAAAGATTGCAGAAGTTTGTCTTGCCAACAGCAAGGTGCGCAAGGTTAGGGTCGAGGTAGAAAAGCCGGGAGCGCTCAGGTTTGCCCGGAGTGTCGGCGTGGAGCTGACAAGAGAAAAGAATTCAGATCATGACTGAAGCCTATATTTCCATGGGTTCTAACATAGAGCCTGAACTGAATATGTTAAGGGCCGTACAGTCCCTGAGCAGACTGGTGAAGGTAATCGGCATTTCGACGGTGTACCGGACGCCCCCTGTTGGCGGGATGTATCAGCCTGATTTCCTCAACTGCGTCATCAGGGTTGAAACAGAGACTGGTCCCAGGGAATTGAAATTCCATGTTCTCCGGTCAGTGGAGGTCGCCCTGGGGCGGGTGAGATCCAGGAACAGATACGCTTCCAGGACGATCGACCTGGATATGCTGATGTATGGGGACAAGGTCATTTCGAGTCCTGGCCTGAGGCTTCCTGACCCTGACATCTTCAGGCGCCCCTTTCTTGCCGAGCCTGTGCGTGAGCTTTCACCCGGACTGACAATACCGGGCTCAGGCAGGAGGATAGAAGAAGTGGTTTCTTCCATGGATTTGACAAAGATGGTGCCCATGAATGACTTCACAAAGAAAATCAGGTCAGTTTTGTAGCAAACTCTCTCCCTTAACCAGGGCCGGGCGGTCATCTCATTCGGTGTAGTCGCATGCTGCGTTGCTGCATGAGAACACCTTAATCTCTCCCCTGTCACCGTATACCGGCTGGAGTGTTCCTATGGCGCACCTGGGACAGAAGAAGACGAACTCCTCCGTCTTGTGCGCTGTGAGCACATCCCATATCCTGTCTCTTGAGAGATACCTCGAGAGGTCAGTAAGGGTCACGTACCCTACCACCTTATCCTTGTCCGTCACCGTCGTCCTTTCAAGCCCGTGCTGGACGAGATACTCGGCCGCCCGGGGGATGGATATATTCAAAGGCACGGCCGGCAGCGGCCGCCTCATCACCCTCTTGACTGGCACCTCATCCGGTCTCTTGTTGCGGAGTATGAATCGTTTTATGAGGCTTCTTTCACTCAGAAGCCCTACGGGCCTAAGCCGGCTGTCAACGACTACCAGCCCATATGTCTTGTGTTCTACCATCTTTCTAACTGCATCGAAAACACTGGCGTTTTCGTCTATCGTCAGGAATTCCGAACTCATGACCTCTGACAGTTTCATCACTTCACCTTTCCTTCTCCGTGGCTGTTCGTCGCTGC
>JAKAVR010000076.1 GCA_021817225.1 Thermoplasmata archaeon | reverse complement strand
CAGATGTGGATGGTGTCTACGACTCCAATCCTGTCATTAACAGGAGTGCACGCCTGATTCGGCTGCTTACAGAATCCACGAAGGTCAGCCTTGAGGAATCCGCCAGGTCCGACGTCACCGGTGAGATGCGCGGCAAACTGGCAGTCCTCTTTGACATAGCACGCTGCAGTTCAAGGACTTACGTTGTCAACGGGAGGGTAAAGGGAAGACTTCTTTCGGCCCTCCGCAGGGACGTCCGCAGGGGTACCGAAGTAAGCCATGGCTAGTCCTTTATCAACAGGCTGACTTCCTGGGTTGGCCCGGATGAGCCCTTCAGAAGGGACACGAGCGTGGCAATGACAAGCAGGAGCATAGAAATCTCAAATGCGAATCCCTGCCCGCTGAGGTACTCAGAGGCAAGAACCGAAGGGAGCTTGCCGCTCAGGTTGCCGATGAACAGATTCGACACGTAATTTGCCGGTATCACGCTCGTTGCAGCCAGCAGCGACATTGCAAAGCTCAGTACCATGCCCGTGTTCCTGAAGGTGTTCATTATGCCGGAACCCACTCCGAACATGCTTCTCGGTGTGGCGGACATGATTGCGCTCGTGTTGGCGGGCCAGAAGAGGCCGCCCCCGATGCCGAAAAGCCCCTCCGCCAATGCGACCTCGGTGAGAGGCGTGGAGGGAGTAAGTCTGCTCAGAATGAGCAGCACCACTGCCTGTATCGCAAGGCCTGCTGATGCAACTACCCTCGGACCAAACCTGTCCGACAGCGATCCGCCGAGCGGCCCGGTTACGGAAGTCATCACCGCCATTGGTATGACAAGGTAGGCCGCTGTCAGTATCGGGAGACCCCCGATCCCCTCGAAGTAGAAGAGGAGCAGGAAATTGAGGCTGAAGATGGCTACTGACTGCAGAAATGCAGAGATTATGGAGTATGAAAAAAAGGCGTTCCTGAACAGCCCGAAATCCACGATCGGTTGCCTGCTGTATCTCATCTCCCACATTATGAAGAAAACGAAAAGGATAGGGCTGAGGGCAAGCGATGCAAGTGTCACAGGATCGCCCCACCCGTTCAGCAGTCCCCACGTTATGCCCACCAGCATTGTTATAAGTGCAAGGGTGAAGGAGGCGGCTGCCTGTATGTCGAATG
Source organism: Thermoplasmata archaeon (assembly GCA_021817225.1). Lineage (GTDB taxonomy): Archaea > Thermoplasmatota > Thermoplasmata > Sysuiplasmatales > Sysuiplasmataceae > JAJZXY01. The sequence continues at coordinate 5,321 of JAKAVR010000076.1, read as the reverse complement.
TCTCCACACTCCTGCCCTTCGCTTCGCCCGTTTCCTTCAGCACCCTGTACGCCCACAATGTGCCGAATATGCCGATGGGCACATTGATGAGGAAGATGAGCCTCCAGGATGTGAACGCGATTATCACACCTCCAAGGACTATTCCGAGGACTGAACCAGATCCCCAGACAATCGAGTTTATGCCGAAAGCTCTTCCCCTTTCGTTTGGCGGGAATGCCTCCGACACGATCGCGTATGAATTCGCAACAAGAAGGGCTGCTCCTGTCCCCTGCACAGCCCTGAAGATTACAAGCGATATGCCGTCAGGGGCAAGCCCCGACAGGGCCGAACCAACGGTGAATATGACGAAACCGGTGTTGTACATCCTCTTCCTGCCATACATATCTGCGATCCTGCCCAGCGAGAGAACAAGTGCTGTGCTCATGAGTATGTATGCAATGACCACCCAGACGACCGTGACGAAGTCAGTGTGAAGGTCTGTAGCTATCGGGAAAAGCGCAAGCAGCACTATTGTGCTGTCAACCGAAGCCATAAGCGCGCCGACAGAAGTTGTGGACAGGGCCTTCCATTTGTATTCCAATCTCATCCGCTCCTTTCCGAAATGTGATTCTCAATGAACCCGAGCACGCGCACCATGAAATCAACCCGGTTCTCACGCTTCGAAAAACCGTGCCCCTCGTCAGGGTAAAAGTGGAAGTCGACACTTTTTCCCAGTCTTTCCATTTCCTCCACGGCATGCCTTGACTCCTCAAGTGGGCACCTGGGATCATTTGCTCCAGCTATCATCTGCACCGGAGCCCTTATCCTGTCCAGGAAAAAGTAAGGCGAGGCATTTCTCAGCCTCTCCCTGTCTTTGACAGGATCACCCATGTTCTGCTCGTCCCAGTACCTCAGGTCTTCCCTCTCGTTCTCCATTTCTGTGAACCAGTTCAGGAATGGAACCACTGCAGAACCACAGACCCACATGTCGGGGTACTTGGTGAGGGCGCACATTGTAAGGTAACCGCCGAATGAATCACCTGTGACCGCAATCCTTCCCTTCTGTGCAATTCCGCTGTCCACGAGATATTCCGCGGCAGAGACGCAATCGTTGAGATCCGCTACACCCATCACATGCCTGTTCGCTTCCCGGAATTTTCTTCCGTAGCCGGTGCTTCCCCTGTAGTTTGGGGCTATGACGGCCATCCCCCTGGCGACCAGAGCCTGGATAAGAGGGTTCCACATGTTCAGACTCTGCCATGCGGGGCCCCCGTGGATGTCCACCACCGCCGGGAGCTTACTTCTGCCGTCCCATCCGGAAGGCAGAAACAGAAGTGCAGGTATGTTGAGACCGTCCGGCCTGCTCCTGAAGCTCACCTCCCTCGCATCGACGAAATACGATGTGTCGATGTCTGTGGGGATGCTGTTTGTCACCTGCGCACATCTTCCCTCGGCCAGGTTGTAACGGAACAAATCAAAGGAATTTCTGACGCTGCTGAACAGGAAATATATTTCTTTCGAATCGGGTGAGAACTTGATGAGGTCAGCAAAGCCCGGAGACGGCGAGATATCCCTTTCGACCGTGCCGGAAGCAAGATCGCGCACCACGGCGCCAATTCTTCCTCCTTCATTGACGGTGTATGCGATTTTTATTCCATCGGGCGAGATCACAGGACTGCCGCATTCCCTTGTGCCCTCCGTCAACCAGGTGACGCCGCCGTTCTGAATGTCATATAATCCGATGTCGCTGTATCCTCTCTCAGCCGACTTGAAGGCGATTCTGTTCCCGTCCGGAGACCAGCATGGTGATGATGCCTCGATATTCTCCCCATTCTCCGTGTCTGATAACGCGGTGACTCCACCGCTTTCACGATCAACAATAAAAACGGCGTTTTCCTGCCCTGAAGCAAGAGCTGTAACCGCAACCTTCTTGCCGTCGGGTGACAGGTCCGCCCGCTCATCTGCATACCTGTGGTTTGTGATCCGTTTCAGGCCGCCGCCACCCTTCTCCATTATGTAGCTTGCGAAGTTTCCGTCCCTGTTTGTGACAAGTGAGGCAATTCTGCGGTCGGCTGAATATGAAATGAATGGAATGATCGCGTAGTCTGTTCCTGGCGTGATGTCCACTGGGGCGTTTGTCCTCTCTTCCCCCCCAGTCCCGATTTCGAGCCTGTACAGGTCGAATTTTTCGTCCCCGCCCACGTCCGAAAAGTACACAAGCTCGTCTTCCGTGGTGAAGAATGGAAAGGTCTTCCTTTCGGGATCGACAGTCATTCTGGTGATGCTCCCATCCAATTCAACCATATAGAGCTGGAACTGCCCATCGTTGTTGGCGAAATAGGCTATCCTGCCATCGCGTGAAATGTCGAACGAGTCGACAAGCGGAACGCTGAAGAGCCTGTGGAGATAACCTTCATCCTCGAAGTCTCGGGGGGGCATGTCAGGCAACAGCAAATACACCTATTTAGGATTAAACCCGGCTGACTGAAATGAATGTGGCCCTGCGTCAGTCCATGGGGGAGGCAGCACCTGCCGCCTGAGGCGGTGGCAGGTCGCCCATTGCCTCTCCGGCGCTCACAAGATTTATGATGTCATTGAATTCTATAAGCGCGAGAAGCAGAAGCTGGTGAAGCAATGCCCGATTCAGGCGACACTGCAAACGGAGTGACGGAGAAGCGAAAAGGCGAACACGTGGACATAGTGATCAAGGAGAATGTGAGATCGAGCGTAAACTACTGGGACGACATCTCATTCATACACAATTCACTGCCAGAGTTCGATTTCGATTCCATCTCCCTGGAGACAACGTTCCTTGGAAAGAAGATAGCCGCTCCGATCGTCATTTCGGGAATGACCGGCGGTTTTGATAGGGCGAAGACAATAAACAACAACCTTGCAGCGGCTGCCTCGGAACTCAGGATTCCGATGGGGGTGGGGAGTCAGAGGGCTGCGCTTGAAAAAAGCGATCTTGCCTATACATACAGCGTGATCAGGGATTACGATATACCGATAAGGATTGCAAACATAGGCGCTCCCCAGATGGTTGCGCAGGGCGAAAAGAGGGCCTACGGTCTGGAGGACGCCAAGGCTGCGATGGAAATGGTCGGGGCGCATCTACTTGCGATCCACCTCAATTACCTTCAGGAGGTTGTCCAGCCTGAAGGGGACAGGAAGGCAGCGGGTGTGCTTGCCGCTATACGGCACGTGGCGAGGCAGCTGCCGGTGATGGCAAAGGAAACGGGTGCAGGCATCTCGGCCCAGACGGCGTCCAGATTGAAGGGGGCAGGAGTAAAGGCGATAGACGTTGGCGGACTGGGCGGAACCAGCTGGTCTGCAGTGGAGTCGTACAGGTCGGAGAGGAAGGGGGATGCGACAGGCGAGAGGCTCGGAAGGGCATACTGGAACTGGGGCATACCAACACCGGTCAGCATTATTCAGGCAAAAGTGGGACTCCCGGTGGTGGCGACCGGAGGCATACGCAACGGACTCGATGCGGCGAAGGCAATATGCCTCGGAGCCAGCGCGGCGGGTCTGGCGGGCGCTGTGATCAAGCAGGCGGCTGAGAGCAGGGAGGCGGTCATCTCCGAGGTCACCAATATAATAGAGGAACTCAAGGTAGCAATGTTTCTCACCGCTTCCCGCAGTGTCAGCCAGCTTGCAGAGCGGGATTGTGTGATAACGGGCACGACAAAAGAGTGGACAGGCATCAGTTGAAACGAACCAATTTAATACGATGAATTAATCAAGAACAAAGCGGATGCGCATTGAGGGAACTGAAGTTATGTCGGTGATGGAGAAGCTGGGCACGCGCAAGACTGAAATAGACAGGGAGATCGAGGTCGCTCTTGCGGTTGGTGAAAACGAGAGACTGCGTGCCGCAATGAAGCATTATCCGCTTGCAGGCGGAAAAAGGCTCAGGCCTGTTCTGGCATACCTGGTGGCTGACGCCATATCAGGAAACGGTCCGCTTACAGTCCCATTTGGCGCGGGGCTGGAACTTCTCCACAACTTTACACTTGTTCACGATGACATAATGGACAAATCGGATATGAGGCGCGGCATTGTCTCTGTGCACAAGAAGTACGACATACCCACGGCAATCATAGCCGGCGACGCCCTTTTCGCGCTTGGTTTTGAGGAGATATGCAAGCTCCAGGTGGACGACGTTCTGCTGCGCATAATACTGAATGACACAGCCGTCGCGGTCAGGGAGGTGGCGGAGGGCCAGCAGATGGACATGGAGTTCGAAAAAAGGAACGATGTCCAGGTAAGGGAATACCTCACAATGATAGACAAGAAGACTGCGCGCCTCTACTTCACTGCAGCCAGGATAGGTGCAGTCATCGCGAAGGGAACAATAGACCAGATAAAGGCGATGGGAGACTGTGGCTATCTCATGGGCGTGGGTTTCCAGATTTGGGACGACGTCCTGGACCTTGAAGGCGACGAACAGAAGACAGGTAAGCCGTTCGCCGGGGATATACGGGAAGGGAAGAGAACGCTGATGGCTGTCTACGCTATGAATAATCTCAAGGGGGATGAAAAGAAGACATTCCTGTCTGCGCTCGGCAACTCGAAGGTCTCAAGGCGCAACCTGCAGGATGCCGTAGACATACTTCACAAGTCTGGCGCGGTGTCATACGCCAAGAACTTTGCACTTGAGTACATAAGGGAAGCAAAGGAGAAGACTTCAGTCCTGCAGTCATCCGAGGCAAAGGAGCTGATAATCGAGATGATTGATTTCCTCATAAGGCGAGAAAGCTGAGGGGCCGGCTCAGTCCAGCTCTTCGACATGCTTCAGCCTCAGATTGACATGCTCTCCCGTTTTCGGCATCCATTCCTTTTCTGGCGCTGTCAGCTGCACTTTTTCACCGCCATCCGTCAGAACGTGGATTCGGCAGAACTCCCCTTCAAATCCAGCTGAAGTCACAGTGCCGCCGAGATCGGCTGGCTTGGCAGAAAATTCAAAGTCGGACGGGAAGAACGCAATCCTGTGCTTCCCGCCAGAAATGACATTGTAGCCTAGAAACATTGCCATCCTCTCAGTGCCGGGGTGGGTGAAGAGTTCTTCCGGCCGCCCGCTCTTTTCAATCCTTCCGTCGAATATGGCTCCTGCAGTATCGGCCATGTACAGTCCTTCATGGTGGTCGTGCGTCACATAAATCATTGTCAGTCCAAGTTCCCTGGCGAAAGACTTGATTTCGCTCCTGACGTCCGCCCTGAGCTGCTGGTCAAGCGAGCTGAGCGGCTCATCGAGAAGCAGCAGGGAGGGCGTCGCAGCCACCGATCTTGCAAGAGCGACACGCTGCCTCTGCCCCCCCGAAACCTGTGACGGGTAGCGC
>JAKAVR010000075.1 GCA_021817225.1 Thermoplasmata archaeon | reverse complement strand
GAAAAGCCGTTTACCTGGGGGATGGAGCCGGCTGCGTCCGTCTGAGTGGCCGTGATAACAAGGGCTGTTGAAAGAAGCATAAGCACGGCTAGCAATGCAAATATGCGCACGGGAAAATTGCCCTGGCGCCGGTCACTCTTCTTCAATATCGTTTCTTCCGTCATTTTCCCTTTGTTTTGAGCGTAGTCCGTAAGTGGCTGCGGCAGCGGCTGAAACTATCAGAGCCGCGAGTACCGCGAAGTAGACAATCCATGACAGGTTGTCTACCTGTGAAATAAGTCCGATCACAGGTGCCGGTTCCTGCACAATGCCGCCTGTCGGGTTCAGAATTGGCATGCCGCCTGATCCGTAAAGCCCCTGCGGCAGATAGGGAATTAGACGCAACCACCAGTCAGGGGGCGACATGAATCCGGGTCCGGTCGGGAAAGGATTGCTTATGACAGGCGGCGGGGGCGGTGGCGTCCATGTGTAGTTGTAGGTGAGTGCAACAACGACAAGGAGTCCGTCGGTCGCCGGATCATAAGTTGCATTCACCTGCGTTGACTGGCCATTGAGCGCATACGGCACCGAGCGCATTACCGTCCCGTTCGGCGCAATGAAATTCACGTAAACTGTTCCCTTGCTTCCGTTACTGTCTATGCTGTTTGAAGGGAATGACTGAGTCGGCCCGAAGTGCAGGCCAATGGAGGGCGCGCTGGTCGAATCGGCGCCTATCATGAAGGTCGAGGTCCCGATGCTTTCTGTGTATTTGTGGCCGCCATAGGTGAAGTTGGGCTGGGGGCCGCCCATACCCTGGTAGGAGAGGAGCGGGTTGCCGTTGTTGATTGACAGTGAGGGCACTATCTCCCACGACCAGTAGTCCCTAATCGCGGAAATGTTCGGCCCAAGGCCGTTGGGGAGCGAGGGCCATGGCTGCATGATTGATGTGTTGTAGATGTACACACCGTTGTTGTGCGTGTCAATCATCTGGTTGGCAATATTCGCTCCACCCGGAATTTCATATGTTGCGGTGGACTCTGTCGGCGCTCCGTTTATGATTGGCGCACCCGTCACATTCTGGGCCGGATAGAACGGGCCGTTGATATCCACATGCGTCTGCCCTGAAAGCGGACTGTAGAAGAAATGGTTGTTTATCAGTGTGAAATTGGTCTGGCCCACGGGGGCACCCGGCCATGCACCGAACATCACCATTGGAACAGTCTCGTTGTTGAGGTTCAGGAACCAGTTGTTCTCGATGTGGTTGATCGAGTATACCTCAATGTCTGCCGCATATGGTCTCACCAACTGAGTTTCGCCAAGCGTATAATGCGGGTCATTCCAGAAGATGTTGTTCTTGACATTGTAGACAACTCCCCACTGGTCCTGCTGCACGAACGCGGGGAAACCTTCAAGCGCCCATGACCCAAGCAGTTTCGGATGGAATGTGTTATAGCTCCAGTTGACGGTGGAATAGGGGCTGTATCCCGAAAACTGGTTTGTCTCGAAATACTGGGCTGGACCCGGATAACCGAATGAAACAGCGCTGTACAGGTTTGTAAGCGAGGCGTTGTAATAGAGATAATCGAATGTATTGTTGGTGAACGAGTAGTTTCCTGCGATCGTATCAAGTGAGTTTGTCTGCCCTCCCTTGAAAAACTGCACAATGCCGGGCACAATGGCATTCAGATATGGCAGGACGTCATGGCTGAGTGTTGAATTGTGCCATATCCATTCCTGGACCATTGTTCCCCACTCAAGGTAGGAGTAGTTTATCATCAGGTTGTTGAAGCCCCAGAAGTTGAGGCCCCCCACCTGCCAGTCGCTGATGTGGCTGTTCTGCCAGAGGAGCTGCTCATTGGAATGGTTGTCTGCTATGAAGTCGTTATACATGTACATGTTCCGCAGGACGCCGTTGAAGGTGACGTTGGCAGGTGTGCGGGAGAAGTCCATGTACGAATATGATATGTTTGTGTTGAGTCCGATGGCGATGAATATGCCGCCTATTGTCCTGCTCCAGGATGCGTAGTTGGCATTGCTGGGCGGAGCTGCCGTGAAGTTGTCATATGTATAGCGCACAAGGTCAGGCGAGTACCCCTGGGGGCTGTTTGTAAACACAACATTCGAATCGGAGCTTGGAATCATTTCAGTCAGGTTGAGTGTTGTGTTTGAGATTGTTCCATATATGACGCCGAAGTTCGGTTCAACTCCCTGCATTACGCTCCGCTGTATGTTCAGTTCCTTGTAAGCGCCGGAGAGTCCTATCACCGTCAGGCCGATGTATGAATCGGTGATGTTCAGTGTGTATGTGTTGACCGAGTTGCCCATTGCATACCATGTGCTGTCAATCAGGGAGATGTGGGACATTGTCCCTGATGAGAAGGCTGGAGCAGTCGTTCCCGAAGTTGCGGAAAGCAGGTTGCTTATCAGGACATGGTCAAGATTTCCTGTAAACGGGAAGCCTGAATTGAAGTTTGACAAGGTCGCTGTTCCGTACTCCACGATGGAGTTGTGGAAAACAGCATTCGCGGGAGTTCCGAAGGCTGAATAACCGTAAGAGGGGACAGCCGAGCCGAGCAGAACACTGTTGTTGACGAAATACCGGCTGTATGTGATAGAAGGGTTGCTGTTCTGCAATCCCATCTCGTTCAGCATCACAATGACTGAATTCTCGAAGAAGATGCTTCCCCGGCCGTTCAGTCCCTGCGAGGTGCCATTGAGGTACACCCATGTATTCTGGAATGTGAGTGAGGCGCCCGACGACACGGATGGGAGGGCGGAAAGGTAGACGGAGCCACCAGATATGACTGTGTTCTGGTTCACGGCCCAGGATGCGCCTCCATACATGGGCAAAGCCTGTCCCTGGAGGCTGCCTGAGTAGCTGTTCTCACCGACAACAAGCGGAGTCGACACGCTTCCGGAACCGCCTACCTGGCCCGTGCTCGCATTTGTGGCGAACCATCTGTAGCCGGTGTATGTGTTGCTGTATCCGTCGGCCACAGCCATGTAAGAATACTGAGGATTCAGGTTTGCGAATGTCGCAATGCCGTTGTTGCCTGTTACCGCCGTGGCAATAACTGGATTTCCAGATGAACTTGCATTCTGGAGCTGAACCATGAACTGAACAGCTGGCGCCGATTGCCATGCCACGGGCACGCTCACCGTGAGCGTGCCGGTGTCCTGCCCGGAGGGGCCGTTGTTTACACTGGCTGTCTGCAGGCCCGACGGGAGCATGTATACGGTGAAAGACTGGGAGGCATGAACGAACATTTCGTTCGAAAATCCTATTGTGCTGCCGGAAGTGTCGTTTGTGTGCAGCACAAACCACCCGACCGTCGTGCTGAAGTTTGCCCAGCCGTACTGGTTGGATGCTGTTGACTGCCACGCGCCTGTTGTCACGTTCTGGATTGAAACAGGCACTCCCTGTGCAGGCGTACTGGAACCCAGCTGGCCGCTGATGACCTTTACGCTGAGCGATGCCGGCCTCTGTTGGAATGACCATGAGCTCGAGCCTGAGGGGCCGAGATTGTTTCCAGCGCCGGCGTTTGCATTGTTCGTCCTGACGCCGAGCTGGCTTATCGGGACCGTTGGTCCCTGAATGCCCTGGGCGCCTATGCCGGGTGGTATGGCAGGCTGCTGGTAGCTGTAATTGAACTGATAAGATGAGTAGGGCGGCACTGCCGGTGGAGCGGGTGCCGAAGCAGTAACATGCGCTGTGCCCAGTGGCGAAGAAGCGCTGAGCAGGATGAGGGCGAACAGCGCGGAAACGAGTCCGAGGCCAATCAAACGCTTTAGCATAAGTTTACCTCATGCCTCACTGTCCGTGTCGAATGCCGGAGTCTCGTTTATCTGTGTCTTCACGGAAATCAAGCTTGAGTTTTCTGGTTGCGTCAACTCTGACCGTCCTTTGTCTTATGGTGTGTTGTGTGCTGCGGTTTCGTGCGGTGTGCTGCGGTTTCGTGCCCATGATTCAATGGGCCCAAACCGACTGACGTGCTTTTGCCTTTCCACCTTCTAACGCTACTTAAATCTTGCCCGGAATGCTCTTCGAAAAAAACCGAAACCTGCGATTCCGGGAAAACAATTTCTATAGCGTTGCACTGGGTTGTTCGAATTTCAGAATTCACGGCGTCAAGGACACCTGCAGACTGGGAATCTGACGGAGCAGCAGAATTCGGCCGCCTGGTCAGACGGTTGTGCCGTGGGAGCGCCTGTCAGATGCCGGTGGCATTTTCGAGGGAGACGCCTATGAGCTTCCGGCGATAGTCATTCCAGCCGTAGCCGTTCCTCCATGACAGCAGCCTCGACATGGACCGGGCATAGAAAGCGTCGTCGGCGAACAGCCTCTGCACTATCCCTGAAAACTTGCCCGGATCGTTGTCGACAACGAATTCACTGCCGAGATGCTCTGCCACATACTGTGAGGAGCCGAGATTCCTGCTTACCACAGGTATGCAGCCATTTGAGACGGCCTGTATGACGCCGTAGCTTGGGCCCGTCTCGCTGATTTCGCTGTTGGACCACCGAAGATAGCATTTCGCCTTCGAATAGAAGCGCTCAAGCTCCTTTTCCGGAAGATTGTCATGCACTTCCACCCTGTCGGCCAGACCCCTGAGCCCGAGCTCAGAAATGAACTGCCCCTTCAGTTCAGCTGATCCGAAGCTTCCGCACATCTTGAACCGGATGCCCTCGGCCAGGAGGGCAATATCAAGCAGGAAAAAAGGATTGCGCACCCAGGTCCATCTGGTGTCCAGCAGGACGAAATCCTCTTTCTCGCTGCTTACAGGCAAAATCCTGAATGCGTCCGGAACGACTTTGCTTCTTATGCCTGCATCCCTCTCCATTGCATTCCTTGTCGCTTCGGTGATTGACACATTCGTGGAAATGCGATTAAGCAGCAGCCTGAGATACCACCTCAGTGCGGCCCTGACAGGAAAAGGAAGGCCGGAGAAGGTTGGTGATTCGTGGAAGTAGAGCACGCTGCGCGACCTGTACCTGCCGGACATGAAAACAGCGGGAATTCCGGACCACATGTTCATGAATATGATGAGATCAGGCCCTTCCCCCTTTGCATTGAGAGCCCTGGTGTAGGAAAGCTCGCCAAGCAGATTGACTGCATCATCGAGCGAGAATGCATCCTTCATGAACAGCTTCATGACAGGGCTCTGGATGATTCTTGAAAGGCCTGAGTGTATGCCCCTCTCGAAAATCTCAATCTTCAGGCCGTTGGCACTCTCCTGCATCAGACTGCTGCTTCCGTCATCGTGAAAGAAGACTACACGGACATCGTCACCCGCATCAGCAAACGCTCTTGCTATTTCCAGCGTCAGCTTCGTGGCTCCGGTCCTGGCAGAGAGCGTGTCCTTTAGAATCAGAACATTCAGCGGCATGACACCTGAATTGATCCCCGTGGCTGCATAAAGAGTTTGAGTCGGCACATTATGACCCAAGCCCGGCTCAGCCTCGCGTCTTTATCAGCCTGCTGGCGAAGCTGCTTGCAACATTTCTCCAGTCGTAGCTCAGCGAAGTCGCCTCGGCATTGGCACCGTATACCCTCTGCATGTCGTCTGATCTGAACATCGAATCCATCGCCTCGGCGAGCCTGTGTATATCCCCGACGGGGAAGAAAAGGCCGTTCTTTCCCTCCTTGACGAAATCAGAAACGCCAGACACTTCTGACTCCTCTGGTCTGGACACAATCACTGGAAGGCCAAGCCCCATTGCCTCGAGAGTGGCGATTGAGAAACCTTCCCTCTCCGATGTCAGGACAAATACTCTTGAACTGGACAGGACTTTGGTCTTCTCCTCGTCAGAGATGAAACCCAGGAAGTCGACACTGTCCGAAACACCCTTCCTCGCTGCCCTTCCGACAAGGCCCTGCATCATCGGACCGCTGCCGACTATGGCGGCTTTTCCCTTCCATCCGTACGCGTGCTTCAGGATCGAGAGTGCGTCTATGAAATCTCCCTGGCGCTTGATGCCGACGAGACGCCCCACGTTGACAAAATCATAGTCGAAGCGCGAGACGTTGCTGTTTCTCAGCTTGAAATATGTGCCAAGGCGTTCGCCGTCTATTGCATTTGGGACGACCATGAGCCTGCGGCTGTCAACACCGTAGTAGTCGGAAAGGCTTTGTGCGGTTGACTCAGAGACAGCTGCAATAACATCGGAGAAGGAAATACCCTCCCTGAGAAGCCTGGAGATTGTAAGGCTGGTAAGCCAGCCCATGTGTTTTCCGAAGTAACTGTACTTGTGCCATGCCTCTGAAACGTCCAGAACACATGTCGAGTCAAGCCGACTCACCCATTTGCGCATGAAATGGAGGTGGAGATACGGGATTGCCTCAACGATCAGATAATCAGGCGTCCATGATCCCATGGGATTCTTTGATAGGGAAACGGAGAAGGAGGCGCTGTGGAGCAGACTCCTTTTTCCGGAAGAATCCTTCTGGAACATGCCTGAGAATGAGGGAATGAACTGTGTGCCGTCCGGCGTTGTGAGAGCCCGACTTGCGGTAGTGTACACGCGAACATCATGACCCAGGTGCGCCAGCCTGTTTGCAAGCTCGAAAACCCTGATCTCGTAGCCGCCAAAGTAGAATGGTGCGCTCTTGTCGCTGATGAAGCCGAAACT
>JAKAVR010000074.1 GCA_021817225.1 Thermoplasmata archaeon | reverse complement strand
GATAAGTTTGGTATGTGTTTCAACACCAGAAGGAGCAATGGCCGTGACTTCCGCACCGTTCAGTATCCCCTCGTCGCCGGGCTCTCCTCTGGAGACATAGTGAAGCTCGACCTCTTTCAGCCCTCCCTCTTCATTCCACCTGATATCGTTCAGCATCTCCCTGATATCGAACTTCTTCAAATCGGGCCCCCCTGGGGGTTAATGTCCGTTTCACAAATAGTTTTATCACTTCATGGTCATTTCATCTTGGAGTTTACGCCTCCTGGTGGTCTGACTGAAGAGTGTAAATGCATCGTTCATAGGCAGTTCATTCGAAAGGATGAATTCGATTGCTTCAAGGCTGGCAAAGAAGGGCACCGAGAGCGACATCGCAATTCATGACAAGAGGGAAGGCGATATGGCTGTCAGCATCGCAATCCCGAAGACATATCCCGAAAGGATACAGCCCCTCCTCCAGTCAGTCTCAATGTCTGATACCGTAGTCTTCTTTCCGGAAGCTGCAGACAGCACGGTCGGGGAGGAAATAGTGGCAATAGGCAGTTTTTCCAAGCCGGGAGCAATTGTTGCATATGAGGAGCTGGGGAAGAAACTGCTCCAGCTGATAAGCCAGAGGACGCAGGGCTGGAAACTCATAGTCAACAGTGACAATGCAGAGCGGGAGATATGGGAATACCTCTCCGGATTTGAGCCGATCCGCGACAGCGGAAACGAGTTCTGGAGGGTCGATGTCGACCACTCCTTCGATGTGAAGGGAGTCGGCACGGTCTGCCTGGGTATTGTGAGATACGGGACAGCAAGGGTGCATGACAAGGTCATCTCCATGCCCGCAGGAAAGGAGGGCCTTGTCCGTTCCATCCAGATATTCGATGTGGACCAGAAGGAAGCACCGGCAGGGAGCAGAGTGGGTTTTGCCCTGAAGGGGCTGACGCCGGAGGATCTGCCGCGGGGGACTGTAATCACGAACAACTCGAGATATGGTTCCGCGAAGGCGGTCACGATTGCTCTCAGAAGGGAGAACTTCTTCAAGGATCCTTTCGAGGCGGGGAAGATTATACACCTGAATGTAGGCCTGCAGTGCAAGCAGTCGAGGATAATCGGCATTGGCGAAGCGGTGGAAATAGAGCCGGAGGAACCGGTGGCCCTCGAAAGTGAAAACGCAGTCCTTTTCAGCGCCCGACCTGCGGGGCAGCTGAGAATAGCTGGCCACGGCAATGCCTCCAGGCTGCTTTCGTGAACACCGTTCAGATAACTATAATTAGGGGCGAATTATCGACCGCACGATGATTTCCGGCGGGACGCTTTTCAATATCACCGAGGCTGCGCTGCTGTCGCTCGGTTATGCGGGCATCTTCTATATCATGACGCTCGACAGCCTTATGGTACCCCTCGGCAGCGAAGCAGTCATGACGCTTGCCGGCGTCCTTGCATTTGAAGGCAAATTCAACTTCTGGCTTGTGGTCGTGGTCGCCCTTGTCGCATCCATGCTGGGTTCAACGCTTTCCTGGCTGATAGGAAAGTACGGCGGAAGGAAGCTCCTGGAGAGGTACGGCAGGTATGTGCTGATAAGGAAAAGAGAGATGGAGAGAGGGGACCAGTTCTTCAGGAAACACGGCGAGGCGGCAGTGATGTTCGGCCGTCTTATACCGCTTCTGCGCACATACATATCCCTTCCCGCCGGAGTTGCACGCATGCCCTTGGGCAGGTTCTCTGTTTTCACGCTTGCCGGAAGTGCCGCATTCATTCTTGTCCTCATGACTCTCGGTTACGAGTTCGCAAGCCGGATTCAGGGCATACTTGCATCGGAATCGCTTTACAGCCTGATAGGTGCAGGTCTTGTGGTCCTCGTCGTCATCGTCCTGTTTGTGGTTGGCATCCGCAGGAGAAATGCTGCCGCCGACTGAGCCGTGCACAGGTGCCTCAAACTTTGGCATTCAGACATCCACAGGTCACCTTTATATGTCTCAACCCGATAGCGACTGCTCCGATGCCCGTAGATGCCGAGGCTTACAGGAAGGCAGTTTCGAGGTTTGCAACAGGCGTGGCGGTAATTGCCACCGCCCATCGCGGCAGGATGGCCGGAATGACCGCGAATGCACTTTTTTCGCTCTCGCTCAACCCGCCTTCCGTTGTGCTTTCTATGCAGGATGACGCCGAATCAACGAAGCTTGTCATCGAATCGGGACAGGCGGCCGTTTCCTTCCTGTCGGCAGAGCAGCGAAACATTTCCGACCTCTTCTCAAAAAGAAACAGCACGAGCGAGAAGTTTGCCGAGGGAACATACAGCTTTGGGCCCGGCGGACAGCCTGTGATCAACGGCTCCATTGCAGCCTTCGAGGTCAAGGTAAGGGAGACATTCCATGCATCGGACCACATGCTGCTTGTCTGCAACGTGACGGATATAATCCATTTCGACGAACGGATGCCGCTTGTCTACTGGGGCGGCAGGTATTCACAGGCAAGGGACGGAAACTCGATCGAAATGCCCCGGCCCAAGTGAAGCGGCCCTCATTCCTCGTAGTAGTAGTTGCCGCCTGCCCTCTGCTCCCTGTCGAGTTTCGAATCCTTCTTGTTGACCCGTGGCCGGTGCGAACTCCCGTCCCTTCTGAATGTTATGTCAAGCAGCTTCAGGAATGTGTTCATACCGTCCCTCATTCCAAGCGGTTCGGAGGCGCTTCCCCGGATGCCAGGCCTGCCCGAAAACACCATGAGCCTGTCGGCGACAAGATCGACGAAGTATATGTCGTGCTCCACAACGAATGCAGACTTCTTCCCGTTCTCCATCACGCGCCTTATGACCTTGGCAGCATTCATCCTCTGCGCCGAGTCGAGATAGGCAGAGGGCTCGTCAATCAGATACAGGTCGGCGTCGCGCAGAAGGCACAATGCAATTGCGACCCTCTGCAGTTCCCCTCCGGAGAGCGAGTTCAGCCGCTTGTCCATGAGGTACCTTAGCTCCAGGGGCTCCATGACCTCAGACTGGTAGAAGGACTGTGTCATCCTTGTTCCAGTTTGCTGCACCATTATTTCCGAAACGGTCAGGTCGCTGTCGGGGTTGATGTACTGGGGCTTGTAGCTGACAGTAGCCTTCCTGTCAACATTCCCGGACGTCGGCACCTCGACGCCGGCAAGCATCTTGATGAAGGTGGTCTTGCCAGTCGCGTTCGGGCCGAGTATTCCGACAACCTCGCCGCGCATTATTTTCCCTCCTTCTACCGCAACAGAGAAATGGCTGTATTCCTTCGTCAGTTTACCGTATTCCAGCAGGCTGAATTCAGAGGCGCGCCTCTCTGCCGGCCTGCGCTGGAATTCGATTGCATAGTTCCTGAACCTTATGTTGTCCTCGCGTATCCTGCCGTCGAGGTATGAATTTAATGCGATCCGCGAACCCATCGCGTTTGATACCACTCCATATGTGCCGTATACGCCGTAGAAAATGTGGACCGTATCAGAGATGTAGTCGAATATGGCAAGGTCATGCTCCACAACCATGAACATCCTGTTCCTGCTCTCCCTTCTGATCAGCGATGCCATCCTGAGCCTCTCGCTTATGTCAAGATAGGAGGAAGGCTCGTCAATCAGGTACACATCTGCGTCCCTGCAGAGCGTCGCCGCCAGCGCGACCTTCTGCAGTTCCCCTCCAGACAGCTCGCTGACTTTCTTGTCGAGCGCATTTGCAAGGGCAAGTTCCTGCGTCAGTTCATTCATTATTCCTCTCTCGTCGAACCTCGAGATCAGCTCCCTGGCAATTCCCTTGAATGCCTTCGGTATGCTGTCAACATACTGCGGTTTCACCGCGACCCTTGTTTTTCCGTTGTAGAGGGCTGAGAAATAGTCTTTCAGGCCGGTGCCCCTGAAGTGGTCTATGACAAGATCCTTGTCCGCCTTCTTTTCATAGTTGCCCAGGTTTGGGACAGTTGTTCCTGCAAGGATCGAGAGGGCGGTTGTCTTTCCAATCCCGTTGGAACCAAGTATGCCGACTACCGAATTCTTCTCCGGCGAAGGGAGGCGGT
Organism: Thermoplasmata archaeon; assembly: GCA_021817225.1. GTDB lineage: Archaea > Thermoplasmatota > Thermoplasmata > Sysuiplasmatales > Sysuiplasmataceae > JAJZXY01. Next base: position 2,629 of record JAKAVR010000074.1, on the reverse strand, counting down.
AGAGTCTGAATGAATTCATTCCGTACCTGTGCACAGCTTCGTCACCCAGCTCTTCGGGCAATCCCTCTATCCTCAGGGCGTCGAACGGGCATTTGTTGACGCATATTCCACAGCCTATGCACAGGTCCTCGTAGATCACGGGCTTTCCGTTCTCACCCATCTCTATGCAGTCTGTTCCCGCCCTTACCACGGGGCAGAAAGCGATGCATTCCTGATTGCACCTTTTGGACTGGCACCTTTCCTCGAGAAGGACCGCTACTCTCATTTACATTTTGATGACACTGTCTACTCATATTTCAGTTTCACCTTGATTCTGTTCGCAGTATGCCCTTTCCGGCTGGACGGCTCAGGGAAATTCTTTAATCGGTGGTCTTATTCAGCAGGTTGAGAATGGACTGAGGCGGAAGCACCCTCCGGAAGTGTGAAAGAATGGCAAGAATAGTTGTGAATGTGTCGTGGCCGTATGCCAACGGCGCAATACATGTTGGCCAGGCGTCTGGATCTTATCTGCCGCCAGACATATTCGCAAGATACCACAGGCTCAAGGGCGATAGCGTTCTCATGGTCTCCGGAAGCGATCAGCACGGCACCAGCGTCACAATCAAGGCGGAGAAGGAACGGCTTACACCTGACGCGATCGCGGAAAAATACCATGCTGTCAATCTGAAGTCGATGGAATGGCTTGGAATAAGCTTTGACCTGTTCACAAAGACACATACGGAAAACCACTTCGACGTCGCGCGTGATTTCTTCTCGAAGCTCATGGACTCGGGGTATGTCTATCCGAAGAGGACGCAGGAGTACTACTGCACCACGGACAGGCGTTTTCTGGCAGACACATATGTGGTAGGCACCTGCCCGAAATGCGGCAACAAGGAGTCGAAGGGAAACCAGTGCGATGTCTGCGGAACAACATTCGAGGCAGGTGAACTTATCGGTGCACGCTGCGTCCTGTGCGGAAATCCCACCGTGCTCAAGGATACGGAGAACCTTTTCTACTCCCTCTCCAAATTCGAGGGAAAGCTATCCGAGTACCTCTCGGACAAGGATTACTGGAAGCCAAGCGTAATCGATTTCTCCAGAAACTGGCTGTCGGCAGGGCTCACCGACAGGGCGCTCACAAGGGACCTCGAGTGGGGCATACCTGTTCCTGTCAAGGGGATGGAGAAGAAAGTCATCTACGTGTGGTTCGAGGCAGTCATAGGATACCTGTCAGCCGCAATTGAATGGGCGAAGAAGAGGGGAAATGAGAATGAGTGGAAGGACTACTGGGAAAACCCCGAGGCAAGACACTATTACTTCATGGGAAAGGACAACATACCGTTTCACACAATAATCTGGCCATCCATGCTGATGGGCCACGGGGGACTCGAGCTGCCATATTACGTCAGCGCAACGGAGTGGGTCACTCCCTCGGACGGGAAGAAATTCTCGAAGAGCCGGGGAGGGGCACCGACAATAGAGTCGCTGATGGAGGAATTCACGCCGGAGCAGGTGCGGTATTACCTGTCGGCAATCATGCCCGAAGGAAGGGACAGCGAGTTCAGCATGGAATCATTCGAGGCAAAAGTCAACAACGAGCTTGTCGCAACGCTCGGCAATTATTATCACAGAGTCCTTTCGTTCGCATTCAAGAACTTCGGCTCTCTTGAAGGGCCGGCATCGGAGGAGGGGACGCTGATTCTTGACGACATCAACAAGGCAGCGGAAGAGGAGGCAGCGCTGATAGAGGGCTGCGAATTCAAGAAGGCGCTGAAGGTAGTCATGGACACGGCACAGAAGGGAAACCAGTACTTCGACAGGTGCGCCCCATGGTTCAGCCTCAAGAAAGACAGGGCGAAATGCCAGACGGACCTGTACGTCAACCTTGAACTCGTAAGGAAGCTCGCAGTCATGTCCAATCCATTCCTGCCCTTTTCCTCCGCCAGGATTCTTTCATTCCTCGGCCTGGCAGGTGTTTCGCCGATGTGGGACGATATAGGCAAGGATGCGGGAAAATTCACACTCAGGGAACCGTCCCCTGTGTTCAGCAAGATAGAGGCGCGGAAGGAGGAAGAAGAGGGTGTGCCGCTTGATTTGCGTGTCGGACGCATCGTTTCGGTGAAAAAACATCCTGCCGCAGACAAGCTGTTCCTCTTCGAGGTCGATACAGGCGAAAGGAGGCAGATTGTGGCTGGACTGAGGGCGCATTACACGGAAGAGCAGCTCGCTGGAAAGATGGTCATAGTTGTCTCGAATCTCGCGAGCGCCAAACTCCGCGGGTACGAGTCACAGGGGATGATGCTCGCCGCCGAGAAGGACGGCAGGGTAAGGCTGCTGGTCCCTCCCGATGGAGCGCCGATTGGCAGGCTGGACGGCAGCGTTCCTAGCAGGACAATAACGATAGATGAATTCAGGACTGTCGATTTGCGCATCGCCGCGAGCGGCGTGAACGGCTTTGCTCTTGAGGAAGGGAAGCTCAAGGAATGGAAGGAAGTTGCTGTCGTCGTTGACAGCTCCGGAGTCAGCCCGCTCACAGTCGGCGGGCATCCTGTGGGCGTCGACGGGGGCAGCATAGGTGTGGGTGCAAAGATCAGATGAGAATTGACCTGCACAATCACACAGTCTTCAGCCCCGACTCCTCCTCCAC
>JAKAVR010000073.1 GCA_021817225.1 Thermoplasmata archaeon | reverse complement strand
GGCGATGTCACGGCATGGACTTCTGAGCAACCACGTTCCTGGACCGTTGCAAAGAACTTCTCATACAACGCTTTGCCCAGTCCCTGCTTGCGGTAATCTGGATGGACACCGACAAAATGAATATAGGCCTGACTGGGGTGTGTCTGGGACACAAAACCCACCAGGAAGCCAACAATGCGGTCGCCATCTGTCACAACAAAACCGGTTTCCTGAAAGTGCTGAAAGAACAGCCTTGGCAGCATGTCGGCCATGTGACGGCCGTCCCACCAGTCATCAATCACCCTGATGATGGGCAAGTAGTCTTCTTCTCGAATGTTACGGAATTCCACCAGTATCGCCTCAGTGAATAGCCTGAATGCCGTTGTCGCGCAATCTGCCCTGACATGGCTCATTTTCAGCGCATAAGGCACTTAGTCTCTGCTGTGGTTGCCCTTCTACCCAATCGCCAGGGCTGATGCGGCAGACTGGGCTCAAAAAGTGAACGCGGAGATGCCCTGGATTCTTCCAGCGCCGTCAAAGGCCTTTGACCACCTGTCACCCAGATCTGTTGAGAAGAACACTTCGCCGGTGGTTGTTCCAAAGTATATTCCCGGATTATCCAGAGAGTCCAGGGCCATCGCATCCCTCAGAACGCAAGTGTGGACTTTCTTCGGCAGGCCCCTTGTCTGCTCATTCCATGAATTTCCGCCATCAGTGCTCCGGTAGACAGCGAGCTGTCCCTTTACGCAGGAGTTGTGTTCTTTGCAGGGTGCTTCTGCCGGAATAATGAACACGGACCCTCCGTTAGTATCGTTTGCACCCTCGACAAGTGCGATGGGAAATCCATGCCTCAGTGTTTCTCCAGGAATGAGGTCACTCCATGTTTCACCGAAGTCAGTTGACTTGTAAACACCGCAGTGGTTTTGCTGATAAATGGTGCCTGGGTGTCTTGCAGATATAGCGATTTTGTGAGTGCATTTATGGACTTCTTCAAGATGCCTCTCCAGTCTCCTCTGCGGGTCCGTATCCCCCTGTGAATCAAGTGACGAATAGCGAATAGAGCATGTACTTTTCACTCCGTTGTCAAGAAGACTCCATGTCTTCCCCGCGTCGTCGGTTCTGTACGGTCCCATACCGGAACTGACTATGTAGAAACGATCCTTCTGGGTCGGATCCACTTTTATGGTGTGAATGCAAAGCCCAACCGTTCCAAAACCCCAGTCGATTCCCCATTCGTTTCTCCTTGGGGCCCCGAACAGTCCAGAAACCTCTTCCCAGTTCTTGCCCAAGTCCACAGACTTGTAAAGGTGGCCGTAGTGTGTGCCAACGTAGAGAGTGTTTTTGTTGTGAGGGTCAAACTCAATCGTCCATGTTTTCTTGACGTGCAGCCCGTCATTTCTCGGCTTCCATGTCTTGCCGAAATCCTTTGAAACGAATACTCCGTTTGTATGGGTGGCAGCGAACAGTGTCTTCGACTTTGGATCATATCTCAGGCAGTTGACACTTTCTTTTCGAAGAAACGGTCCAACCTTCTTCCATTTGTTTCGCTCTGAGTCAGAAACCAGGATGTAGCCTCCTTCCCCTGTTCCGACTCCAACTGCTACCCTGGTCTTCTTGCCGGATGCCTTCTTCGGACGTTGCTTCGCCATCTATGACCACCATGAATCGTGTAGAAAGGGGTAACTGCTGCGGAGGTTAATAGTTTCCTGAACAGGGTCTGTCTGTTGTATCCAGAGAACTGCTTCCCGGATGCAGGAATGTCCAGAGCGATTCCACCGGTTGTTAAATAAAACTACAGGCATATTTGGCCGGGGCAGACAGACATGATTCTAAAGACAATCCATGTGCCCATAGTTGTCAGCGATCAGGACAGGGCGCTCCGCTTCTACACTGAAGTGCTCGGCTTCGAAAAGCGACAGGACTACCAGCAGCCGGGGCACACCCGCTGGCTGACTGTCGCACCAGGAGGTCAGGAGCTGGAATTCATCCTGGTAGAGGGGGAACATGCGCCCTCCCATCCGAAGCCAGAAGCCGATTCAGGTGGAAACCACTGGGTATTCCTGACCGACGACTGCAAGAAGGATGTTGAACTGCTGAAGGGACGCGGCGTGCATTTCAAAGGCGGCGGTGCGGTCGAAGCACCATACGGCACTGCCGGTTACTTCACTGACCCCGACGGCAACCATCTCACTCTTCTGCAGCCCAAATCGCAGCAGCGGAAGTGACCGTATTGAAGTCTGCCAGAGTTCCGATGCGAGGAGTGCTCTCAGCTCACGGGGATGAACACCAGGTGAAGGAAAATGAGGACTGGCGGGAGAGCACATTATCGCATCTGCGAGGCATCATAATGACAACAGATGCTTCCATCATCGAGGAGGTGAAGTGGCGAAAGCCGAGCAACCCTGACGGCGTGCCCGTCTGGTCTCACAATGGCATCCTCTGCATCGGAAACATACTCAAAAACGCTGTAAGACTGACTTTCCCTCACGGAGCGCAAATCAGGGACCCGAAGAAGCTATTCAATACGAGACTGGACAGCAGGAGAGTCCGTGCAATAGACTTCCGGGAAAGCGAACCTGTAAAGGAGGCTGCACTGAGGGCGATACTGCTCGAAGCAGTCGGCCTGAACAAGTCGAAAGCGCGCAACAAATGAGCCGCATTCTGCTCCCAGGCCGTTTCATAAATGGCATGGCAAATACACGAATGGTAGCTCGGACGACTTAGGCGATTTTATAAACATGCTGCGTGTCCGACTGTCCGTGAGCGTTGAAGCACTCAGTGCAGTGGAAGTCAGGAAAACATACCACACGCGTGGTCAGACACCGGTGGAGGCATTGAGAGGTGTATCCATGACATTGCGAAAGGGGGAGCGGATCGCCCTCCTTGGACGCAATGGAGCAGGAAAGACCACTTTTCTTCGCATAAGCTCGACGCTGCTCCTGCCCACTTCCGGAAGCCTCGAAGTATTCGGCAGCGATGTAATTGCCCACCCCGAGCAGGTCCGCCCGCTCATTGCGGTTGTCCCGCAGGAGGGCAAGCCCTTTTTCCACCTCACTCCACGGGAGCAGATTTACGCTTACCTGAGGGCGCGAGGGGTCGACAGGGAACCGGCAAAGGCAAGCGTGTCTGAGGCTCTCGGGCAAATGGGGCTTGAAGCGGTGGCGGACCGCTTATCGGTTACCCTGTCCGGGGGGCAGAAGCAGCGGGTGATGGTTGCAACAGTCATTGCGACAAAGGCACCGCTCCTGTTCCTTGACGAGCCGACGATCGGCATGGACCCCTTCGCAAGGAGGGAAGTCTGGGAATCGCTCCGGCGCCTGACGGTGCAGGGCTCCACGATCCTGCTGACCACCCACTACCTGGACGAAGCCGAGTCGCTCTCACAGCGCCTCTACGTCATCGAAGACGGCCGTGTTCTGGTCGAGGGGACCGCCTCGGCCATCAAACAGCAGGTCGGCGGCTCACTCAAGGTGTCTGTCGCCAACGGAGAATCGCTGAGAGAACAGCTTTCCTCGTTCGGTGAAATTGTTTCCGACGGAGGGACGATACACCTGATCACCAGCCCTGAGCGGATAAACGATATCATGGCAATTGCAATGAAGGCCGGCATCTCTGCAACAGTCGGGCCGGTGACGCTTGAGGAGGCGTTCCTCAGGATAGTCGGCCGGTCCATCCATGGCGAAGAGGTGTGAAGACTTGGCCCTGAGCCTGAGGTGGGGAGGCGTGGCAAGTTTCGCGGCCACGGAGGCTCGTGTCCAGCTCCATGAGTGGCTTGCAGTCGTCACAGGCTCGCTCGTCCAGGGCGCGCTGCTCGTGTTTGTCTGGGTCTGGGCTCCCGGCCTTCTCTCATACGCACTCATTGGTGCCCTCTCCTACTCGGTATTCCTTGTAGGGCAGCGAGTGCTCAACGAGGCTGCCTACATACGCGTGGACCACAAGCTCAATGAACTCTTCCATGCCAGCAACCTGTCACCTGAGTCGTACTTCCTGGGCATGGCGCTCGGAATCCTGCTTGCCTACATGCCTCCGATGTTGTTCCTGCTTGCTTTCCTGGAGATCCTGCATCCGCTTAGTGCTCTGGCCATGGCAACACTTGTGGCGACGCTCCTGGCGGTTTGGGCATTCTCCTCCGCACTGGGCTACAGCGTGTCGACGGTGTTCAAGGACATGAAGACAATCTGGCCCTACTCCAGCTTGCTCACAAACCTCTTCGGCATCGTCCCGCCTGTATTCTATCCCCTGCAGTACTTCGATGCCACTCTGCGGCCAGTTGCCATGCTCGTGCCTACAAGTTCCTCCGTGGCGCTGGTGGAAAACGCGGCGGGTATGCAGGCCCTGGCGCCTGCGGAAACAATCCTCGGGACCGTCTCGCTGGCTGTGGAGGCTGTCATCCTTCTGGCCTTTGGCATTTACATGGCGCGCCGCGCGGCGAGGGAGGGGTGAATTGAAGGAAATAGACGGGAAGATTGCGGCCGAGATACGCAGGGGAAGGGTCTTCCCCGCCTTCGCGCTGGTCGGATGGCGCTGGATTGCGCGCAATCCAATAGCTGTGGCAGTGCCGATCCTGCTGCCATTCTTCTTCCTTTACTTCCTGCACCTGATCTCACAGCCGAAGTATTTCCCGCTGGAAGTCGCAGGTGCTATGCTTTTCACGACGCAGAATATAGGAAGCTGGTGCCTGGGTGATGCATCTGAACTGCGCCTGGAAATGAGGCTGCAGGAGTTGTTCATCGCTTCGCCCCTTGGCCGGGTCCGCTATCTCTTTGGCATAGCCATCTCCAATCTCATTCCCGCAATGCCTGCTCTCGTCATCCTTGGCGTAATCCTATCGTTTGTGACGAGAGTTTCGCTGAGCGCCTGGTTCATTCTTGGCGCTTCAATCTTTGCCGTCTGGTTGCTTTACTCTGCGATCGGCCTCGCAATCTCGAGCCGTGTCAGGAGCCAGATGGAAGTCTGGCCAGTGGGAAGCCTAGTCTTCACAGCCCTCGGCATATTCTCACCGCTGTATTATCCGCTTTCAATCCTGCCACCGGCATGGCAGGTAGCGGCTCACTTCCTTCCGGCGACTTATGCGGCACTCCTTGTCCAGGGCGCCCTCGGGTTCACAAGCGCAAATGTCTCGGAGATGCTGCTCAATTCGGCCCTGCTTGTCCTTTCGACAGTCATCGGCCTTGCCATTGTCCTGCACCTTTACACATGGCGTGAGCATTGAACGTTCAGCCAGAGAGAAGTGGAACGGGAACGGAGGGAGTCAAAGAGACTGAAAGATGAAACCCTAGAGAATCCTTTCGATCAGCCTCTCAAGATCCTCAATTCCTTTCACTTCTGTCCATTGCTCCGCCTCGTATGACATCAGCTGCGATCCGCTGAGCAGCAGGAAGACCGATTCCCTGAACTCTCCGCCTTTCAGGGCCGAAATGACAGGCCCCTCCTCTTTGAAGACGAAGAGCGGCACCGCGTTGGCCCTGACCGCCCTTTCAACCTTCTTTTTCCTCTTTTCCAGCTGGTATTTTGTTGCGACCTCCACCTCCACGTAGAAGGTGGTCGAGGAAATGCTTCCGGAGGTTTTGACCACGAGGTCGGGCTGCTCCTTTCCCAGTCTCTGCCTCGGGATATATGTCAGAAGGTGCATTGCATCGAAGATGTCCTTGATAGCAAGAACCATGCTCCTGTGTTCCGCATTGCCTGCCAGCATTCCACCCTGGAGCCTCAGCAGCTCGTTTCTTCCGGTCTGAGACAGTTTCAGATGGGCCTTTTGGACCATTGCCATTGATCTTGCTCTTTCGATCAGGGTTGACATCTCAGACGGGCCATAGCCCAGGAGGGACAGTGCGCCCGTCTCCTCTATCCCGCTTACAGACTGTTTTCCCTGATTCTCAGCCATGCGGACTATCTGGAGCACATCGAAAAGCTGTCCTTCAAGGCTTGAAAGTGGCGAGGGAAGGGCGTCGTCTCTGGTGCTGTAATTCTCCTCAACAGCACGAGCATAGCTTTCGGCGTCGAAATCAACGGTTCCAGGTGCGTCTATTGTCAGTTCGCCGATGCCGTCATAGCTCTTTATCATCGCTGTGAGCCTTTCCAGGCCCGTAATCTCATCCCTGGATATGTCCCCCATGAATTCGCTGGCCAGTTTAGCGTCCATCTCATCCATGTGGAGTATGACCTTGTTCTCGAAGTTGGAGCTCATGGTAGCAAGCATGGTCCTGCTGAACCTGGAGGGGCTCTGAGTGGCAAATATCACGTTGACGCCAAACTTCCTTCCCTGTGACGCGATGCGTTCTATTATCTCGGCGGGAAAGAGCTGCGCCTCATCAATCAGTATTGTTGCGCCGGTTCCGGCGCATGAGGCAAGAATCCAGTATGTGGATATCAGTATCGCACCGATCAGCGATGAGACTCCCAGGCCAATACGGTTCATGTCAAGGTTTGCAACAATGGATATCCCATCCCTGATGCAGGCAGCGATATCGAGATTGCCCTTCCTTCTGCAGAGGAGAGACCTGGAGTGTTTGTCATCGATGATGCGCCCTATCTTGTCTATGGTGGACATCCACCATTCATCCTTGGCCTTGGGTACTATTGAAAGCAGGAAATTCTTCGTGTTCTCGTCGGGTGTTGTGTCTGCGAGTTCCTTTGCCGCGAAAGGGTTGTTTATCAGTTCCATGACGTCTACAAAGTTAGACTC
>JAKAVR010000072.1 GCA_021817225.1 Thermoplasmata archaeon | reverse complement strand
TTCCGATCTGTGGTCGACATCGACCCTCCAGAACTCGTTTCCGCTGTCGCGGATCGGCTCAAATCCGGAGAGGTATTCCCATATCTCCCGCTCTGCATTGTCACTGTTGACTATGAGTTTCCAGCCATGCGTCCTCTGGCTTATCAGCTGGAGCAGTTTCTTCCCCAGCTCCTCATCTGCAACAATTGTTCCCGGCTTGGAAAAACTGCCTATTGCCACTATTTCCTCCCCGACCGTGCTGTCTGCAGCTTCCGGAAAGAAGACTACGGCATCAGACATTGAGACGGACTGAAGGAGGGGCTGTATCCTTTCGGGATATGTCTTCGGGATTGCGATGCTGACAGCCATATCGCCTTCCCTCTTGTCATGAATTGCGATGTCGCTCTCAGTGCCCTTCTTTGCAAGCCTTGAAGCAATCGAATTCATCCTTTCGAATGAACTACCTATGAACGATGCATTTACACTCTTCAGTCGGACCACCAGGAAGCGTAAACTCCAAGATGAAATAACAATGAAGTGATAAAACTATTTGTGAAACGGACATGAACCCCCAGGGGGCCCGATGTGAAGAAGTTCGATATCAGGGAGATGCTCAACGAGATCAGGTGGAATGAAGAGGGAGGGCTGAAAGAGGTCGAGCTGCACTACGTCTCCAGAGGAGAGCCCGGCGACGAGGGGATACTGAACGGCGCGGAAGTCACAGCCATTGCTCCTTCGGGGATTGAAACACAGAACAAACTTATCCCCTACCACAGGATCTTCAGAATCGTGCACAGGGGAAAGATCCTGTTTGAACGCAGCTAGCTCTTTGGCTCGTTGCAGCTCGGGCAGGAGTGCATGAATGCAGGATAGGAAGCGCCGCACTTCTTGCACTTCACCATATCAGAGTGCTGCTTTGATGCAGCGGGGACCGAAAACGGCTGGGGCTGCTTGGCAGGAGTCTGGGGTGGCTGGACTGGTTTCTTTGCCTCCCCTCCCGGGGGGGCCGGGCCCGACGGTGGCTGGCCATTTGCAGCCTCTGCGGGTATCTCCTTGACGCTTGTTGCGTGCTTGTTCAGCTCTCTCAGGCTCATTGCCGAAGCGATAAGCATGATGCCCGGTATGAGTCCGAACAGTATTGAAAGGACTCCCCATAGAACGGCCCTTTCCTCGGCGACGACAAACTTGCCGCTGTCTATCGGGTTGGAAACGTGAACCCTTATGAATGCAAGTTCAAGGACGGAGACTATAACTATTGCAATGAAGTACATTGCAAATGCAAAAAATGCGGATGCAAGCGAGGCCGCATTTGGGTTGATCCTGACGAATGATGGTGAAGAGTACCTGAAATAGTAATAAAGCAGAAGGATTGTGAGAAATACAGAAATCGGTATTTCAATGAATGAAACAATCTGTGCCCAGAACACATGGCTCCGTGCTTCCTTCGCCTGCGGAGGCAGCCAGGGCGGAATTTCCTCGGACGTGAATAGATTCAACTGCGACATTGGATTATCCCTTCTGGAGCATGCAAGCCACCTGATGCTGCGATCAAATTAAAGAATCGATATATATTACTATCTAATTTTATTCCACATCAGATGCTTCGTAAACTGGAGCAGGACTGGATTAAAAAAAGAAGGCAATGAAGCGAAATGAAGAGAGAAACATATTCGGAAATATACTATTCACTCAATAGGCCGGATGACATAAAGCGCGAGGCTGAAAGGACAGGTCTGCCCGAGGAGCTCATGCTTGTGGTATACACGCAGAAGACAGTCAGGTATGCCACGAAGGACTACTACCAGATAGTTGAGATGGCTCCCTCGCTGCTGCGCAGATGGCAGAGGGGTGAATCTATGGTAAAGATAGCGAGGCGGCTCAACTTCCCTCCAATACTGCTTGGCCTCATACTGAGCAACCAGAGCGGCGTAGGGCGCAAGAGATTCTGGAGGATGGTCAGGGAGCCCGATACGATTGAGGACAAGAAGCTAAGGGTCGAAATGGAGGCAATCAGGAAGGCGGACATACTATATTCGCCCGAGGGTGCCCAAGTCCAGAAGGACAGGGGGATCAAGGGGGAGGAAAAGCTGGCCGATTGGCTCAACGAGCATAAGATAACATACAGGACTGAAAAAGACCTGAGGGGAAAGTTCCCCAAGACACCCGATTTCCTTCTGGACGAACCTCTGTCCTTCGAAGGACTGAAGATCAAATGGATCGATTCGAAGGCCTCCTTCGGGGATGACATTGAGATAAGAAAGAACAACAGGAGGCAGTTCCATCAGTACGTGGACCTTTTCGGGGACGGCCTGGTGCTCTACTGGTTCGGCATAATAGACGACATAAAGAGTGATGGAAGGGTCATTATCGGCGACAACACCATACTGCGTGAACTGGAACGCGCAAATGCAACAGCCAACAGCAGTTCCTGAATTGAAAAACAGATACAACCTTTTTTATCCGAGCTGAAACGAAATACACCCGATGAGCAAAGGTCCCCCTTTCTCTGCAGGGGAGATGGAGAAGTTCTCATACTGCCCTCTCAGCTGGTGGCTTGGCTCTGAATCAGGTGACGGCCCGAGCAGGGAGAAGACTGCAAAAGGGACAGTGAAACACATGAGCCTGAGCAGCGACCTGCTGGACCTTTCAGCGAACCAGCAATCTGCCGGAGTTTACAGCAGGATGATAATGTATTATGCGCTCATTTCGACAATTCTTGCGATCCTTGGCGTTTCACTTCTCGATTTCAACGGAAAACAGGTGATATCCAGGCTTTTCCTGCTTCTCGCAGTAATATGGCTTGCCATAGCAGCCTCCCTCCTGTATCTGGCCTACATAAGGCGGCTCCGGATAAGACTGGTTGAAAAGTGGACTGTGTACATGGCTGTCGCGGCGGTCGCCTCAGCATGCATCGCGATCACCACGCTGCAGGTGAATACATCCTTCGCACAGATAATGGAGACAGCCTCCCTGCTCTGGCTGGTGGGCGCCAGCGTGTACCTGCACATGGACATAACTGCAGAAAACAGCGCCGAGGCAATATCAGGCGCCAGGAATGTCAAGGGCAGGGTGGTGTATGTGGGCGATGACTCACATCCTGTCCTGTACTCCAGGGACGGAATGTTCTCGGGGAAGCCAGATTTCATTGTCGAAGAGGGCGAAAGGGCCGTTCCGGGCGAGTTCAAGTCCGGCAGGATACCTGCGGGCCCGCTGTTCTCTCATATCATGCAGCTTTCTGCATACTGCAAGCTTGTGGAGGACAACTACGGGGCAAGGCCGGAGTACGGCTACATTTATTATGGTCAGGCGAAGCACACCATAGACTACGACGACGATATAGAGAAGCTGCTTCTCTCGAAAGCCGAGGAAATGAGGAAATGCCTCGAGGCAAACGAGGCGCACAGGAACCACAGGAGACCGGGGAAGTGTGCAGGCTGTTCGAGGCGGGAGATATGCCCGGAAAGGCTGGTGTGACTTCACTTCTCCTTGTTGATGGCCTCAATCATCTTTTCGATCCTGTTCATCTGTTCCCTCATGGAGAGCATCTCTTCCTCGAAGGGTGTGAACTCCTTGCTTTCCATGAGACGATGCGCGATTGTCATTCCCAGGAATATGGCGCCTATGACGGCAAGGACCGACACGACGACGATGGAGAACATGAAGAGGTAGAAGTTCGCAACTATCTGTGTCACCTTGAGTATGCCTGTGAGCTGCAGAATCTCGAATGCTGCAAGTATAACCACCACTGCTATCCATGTGGCTGTTCCAAGAGAAATTTTAGCCGTAAAACACACCCTCCATCGGTTCTTCGATCGGGTTCACACCGAGAACTATCTGGTTTGTTTCGCCGCCAGGGTAATTGAAGACGATATCATTTGAGTTCATAGAGAGGTTGACATTCACAGTTGCGTTGAAATAATAAATTTCGTGGTTTAAAAGATCAAGTGCTGTCGAATTGAAGGTTGCATTTGTTGTATGGAGAGTCATGCCCAGAAATATGCTGTTGAGTGTTGTATTGTATATTGTCGCGTTCAGGCCCCCGCTCTGCTTGTATGTACAGTTGATTGTAATGTTGTTGTAGAAATAAGGTCCCAGGGCACCCTTGATCAGTATCATGAGGTTACCATCGCTGAAGGCCAGTGCAACCGCAGGATACGCGGGAATCGGTGTTGGCGCTGGTGATTTGAGCGAAAGTACCTCCACTGTATAGACGTTGAGTGCTATAAGGGCGGCAACCAACACAATCGCAGCCAGAGTCCTAGTTTTCGTCCTAAGCAAGACATGTCACCCTTTGACACTCAGATAATCTGATTCCTAACCATGCAAGTGCCTGCTCCGCCTACTTGTCGATAGTGTAAAAGTGATACGATATTTAGAGTATGGTCCTTCCACGCTCAGAAATCCGTGTCTTCCATGCCCTCGTCAATCTGGCCATACAGCTTGTTGTTCATCGTGGCTACCCTGTCGGCCGTCTTGAGCTGGTAATACTCGCATTCCTTATGCGGCCCGACGATCCTGCGCCTGGCTATGCAGTATCCCATCCGCTCTCCGGGTGCGCCTTCCGGCCTGTGATCCCAGTTTATGCACTTGATGCAGAGATTGGGTTTTTCCATTTACGGACGAACTAAAACGACTCTGTATAAAATTATTGTCAATCGCATTCAATGACTCGGCAGCTACTGTTAGTAGCGGGGGATCGATTTGAACGATCGTTCTTCGGGTGCCTCATCTGATGATTATGAGCCCGACGGGATATCCTGGCTACCCCACCCCGCTATATGACGGTTGGATGAGGCTTAGACCTGTTAGGATAATAAACTTTCTGCGTTTCAGAAGAATTTCCTGATTCTCATCAGATCTTCCAGCGAGGCTTTGAACTGAACCTTCTTGGTGGCCCATGCCTTCATCGGCCTGACCGTCCCGGTCAGCAGTCCGGAAAGTGTTGCTTCATCCGAAACGATCTTGATGTCTGGATTCTCCAACCTTCCCTCGTGGAAGTCGCCCATCCTATTATCCTGGAGACTGAAGCAGAAGCTCCTCCCATCCTTCAGCTCCACCTGGACTGTCCTTTTCATTCCGTCCAGCTCCTTCTGGAGCACTGCATCGCTCCCGACCCTTGCATTGAACTTTGCGATTGCCCCATTGATAAGCTCTTCTATCATCACGTTACCTGAAATCATCGAGGTTTTTAATTTTACTGATGGAAACTATGCGTTTTACGGGCTCCCAGCTCTTCCTTACGAACGGCGGAAGAACTGCATTCTTCCTGTAAAATTCAGTCACATAGCGTATTGTGACTGCATCTGATGGGTAGCCAGATCCTATCGGTTCGCCTGACTGTGCCTGAATGTCCGCTATGATGGAGTCCCTCATCGTCTTGGCAATAATGGAGGCGGCGGAGACAGACGGATGGTTCAGGTCTGCCTTGTGCTGTGCAATGACACCGGAGCAGCCTGAGAGCATGCTGATCTTCTTTCCAAAGCGGTCCTCGTTGACGTCTGCGCAGTCCACAATCGCGCTCTCGTGTCCCATCTCCCTTATCACCTGAGCGAAATACCTCGCTTCCAGCTCATTCAGATCGCCTTTCTCCACTGCTTCGTCTATCTCGGAAGGCCATATGGCAACCGTCTTCCACTCAAATTCATCCTTCAGCCTGATGGAGAGCTCCTCCCTCTGTTCAGGCCTGAGCTTCTTGGAGTCCTTGACTCCAAGTTTCCTTAACCTGGCAGTAGAACCGTAAACGCCACAAATCACCATCGGTCCCAGCAGGGGGCCGCGTCCTGCCTCATCCAGGCCAAGAACAGAGTCGCCAGATCGCACGAAGTGGAATCATCACTATGCATATACACCCTTCTGCTCCCCCGGAGTCAATGCGTTCGCATACAGTGGTAAGTTTTAAGTTTGGGATCAGGTAATCCGTAACTGGAATGCAAAAAGGGAATCGGCAATTGTGATTTATATGGCGAATGACCAGATAAACCGTGACATGGAAGAAGGGATGCAACTGCTCAATGACGGAAAAACCGAGGAGGCGGTGAAGAGATTCACAAAGGTGATAAAGGCGGAGCCGAAGAATGCAGACGCCTACTTCTGGAAGGCAGAAGCATCGCTCTCACTTCCGCAGGTCGAAGTGGAGCAAATAATAGAGCTGTACAAGAAAGCGATAGAAAACGATCCTGTCAACGCCTACTACCAGTCCTCGCTTGGCTTCTTCTGTTCGGAAAACGGCCGATTCAACGATGCTGAGGCGGCATACAACAAGGCTGCGGAGCTCGATCCGGACTCTTCATCACAATTCTACTCCGAATTTGCTGCGGAGTACGCAAGAAAGGCACCCATTTTCATGGAGAAGTTCCTTGACGACAAGACGAGGGAGATCATTCAGAAGAAGGCGCTCAAGTATGCGCTGAAGGCAATCTCAATGGACGAGGAGACTGCCAAGAAGCTTCTAGTCTGAAAGCAGACAGCATCAAATAGGGCTTTGGCGTAGTCACATCTGACTTTCATGGCGGTTGCGGGGATGTGCCATATCTGCGGGAATCTTGCCTACAAGACATGCTCTCTCTGCGGCAGGCCCACATGCAATTCGCATTTTGCACCGCACGGCGGCGTGTGCATCGCCTGCGCCAGGGGCATGAGAATTTAGCGCTGTTTCAGCTTTCAAGCAGGCCCAGCCACTTCAAACC
>JAKAVR010000071.1 GCA_021817225.1 Thermoplasmata archaeon | reverse complement strand
GGGGAAAGACATACTGAAGCAGGCGGAAGCCGAGGAGGCGAGAATTAACAGCCTCATCGAAAACAGGGGGACCGTCAATCCGTACGAGCTGCAGAGCATGCTTCAGAAGACAATGGATGACCTTGTCTACGTCTACAGGAAAACGAGTGAACTGACTGCCGCGAGGAATACAATCAGGGAGCTCAGGGGACAGTACAAGGACATTTACATAACAGACAAGGGGCGCGAATTCAATTCAAACCTGAGGGACACTCTCGAGATTGAAAACCTGATTGATCTGGCAGAGGTGGTGGTTGAGGGTGCCATCAGGAGGAAAGAGAGCCGGGGCGCGCATGCAATGGTGGAATTTCCGAAGAGGGACGATACGAACTACCTCAAGCACACAATTGCTTTCCGGAAGGATGGAGGTCCTGGAATTGACTACATACCAGTCACGCTCACAAGATGGGAGCCGGAGGAGAGGGTCTACTGATGGCTGAAGAAAAGAACATATACGATCCGAGGGGAAGGCTTTCGAACCTGCGCAGACTGAGGGATTTCGACATGGAGGCGTTGATCCACCTCATCTCATACAGGCTGCTGATCATAGCATCGCTGTTGACGGTGGTTTTCTTTGCACTGAGCCTGGCAGCACCTGCGCTTCAGGTCGCCTGGAAGGGCCTTCTTGTGCTTGACTGGATATTCTTCAGCACGCAGGTGTTCGAAACGCTCAAAGGGCTCATGCTGACGGGGAGCGGTGGAATAGCGTTCGGAAGGCTGAACGAGTCGTACCTTTCGGCGATGGTAAAAACAAGGAGCAAACCCGGGTACAAGGCTGTGCCGTATGTGGCGCTGGTGCTCTGGGTCATTGGCCTCTTCGTCCTGATAGCGGAGATGATTGCGTGATGAAGAGCAAAGCAGGAGGCTTCTGAAATGAGGAGATCCTGGATTTCGATATTCACAGTCTATGCGCCAATGCTTGGAGTGCCAGTCCTGCTGTACCTTTACATAATATTCAACGCATTCCACCTGGACACAGCTTCAAACGCGGTGCTATACCTCTCGATGCTTGGTCTTGCCATCTTCTCCATTGTGGGTTTCAGGGACGTTTTCATGGACAGGCAGAAACCGCGGCACTTCCTCGACCTGAAGGAGGCGGGGGGTCAGACAGTGCACAAGACGGACATGGACACCACCATTCATGAGGATGTGAAGATAGTGGAGATGAGGATTAAGAGATTCAATCCTCAGTCGAAGCTGCTGGAGGAAAACACCTACAAGGCAAGGGTGGACAGGTATTCGAGCGTGCTCGACACCATAATAGACATAAAGCGGAGGCAGGACCCCACAATTGCAATGAGATACAGCTGCAGGATGGGCATATGCGGTTCATGCGGCATGGTTGTCAACGGGAAACCGGTTCTTGCCTGCGAGACTAATGTCTTCAAGAACATGAAGGAAGACGCGAGCATAAGCGTGGCTCCCATGCAGGGACATCCGCTGCTGAAGGATCTGGTGACAGACTTTGACGACTTCTTCTCAAGGCATGCTTCCATCTCGCCCCATCTGCACAGGACTGACGAGACGGAAAAGTACGAGGCAAAAAAGGAATACATGCAGACGAAGGATGAGCTTAACAAGTTCCTGCCTTTTTCATACTGCATCATGTGTGGCCTTTGCGTCGATGCGTGCCCGGTGGTCAACATCAATCCGATGTTTATCGGCCCTCAGGCACTTTCCCAGGTGCAGCGCTATTATGCGGATTCACGCGACCAGCTGGGAGGGAGGAGGCTCGATATGGTGGACAAGCTCACCCACGTCTGGGACTGTGAATTTGCCGGCGCATGTTCAGTCGCCTGCCCGAAGGGTGTTGATCCCGCCTTCACGATACAGATGCTCAAGACGGAGATTGTGAGGAAGAACCTTACGGGCAAGTAACCCTCCGGGCCGCAGGCTCCGGTTCACCTGCCGCTCAGAAGATCGTCGACAGCCGCCGTCAGCCTGGAACGGGACGCCATCCACTTCCTCGACCTTGCCATTTCACCGGAAGAGGCAGCGATCTGCTTCCTGACGCTTGTAAGGCTGCTCCCGCCGGGACTGGACCTCATTTCGATTGCCTCCCCCGGGGACTCTGGGAATTCGACGTCCGGCCATGATTTACGCATGACAGCCCCCAGCCCGATTCCCTTCTCTATTGACTCAGCCACAGCTTTCCCGACAGCACCGTGCGCTTCCCTGAACGGCATTCCACCCCTGACGAGGCCGTCAACCGCTTCCACAGAGAATGATAGCTGGTCCGAAGCATTTTCTGCCATCCTTTCCGTTTTAAAACTTATTCCGGAGACCATTTCAGAAACAGTCCCGGCCATTGAACACACTTCCTCGATAGATTCGAAGAGCGGCTTCTTCAACTCCTGAAGATCGCGGGAATAGCCCAGGGGCAGGCCCTTGACCGAAACTACCATCGACACAAAATTGCCGGTTACCGAGCCGCACTTTCCCCTGACAAGTTCTGCAAGATCTGGATTCTTCTTGTGCGGCATCAGGCTGCTCCCTGTGGAAAGAGAATCTGGAAGGGATACGTACCCGAATTCGGCCGTGCTCCACAGGACAATTTCCTCGGCAATGGCCGAAAGATGCAGTGCTGCCATCACGCATGCATGGACAGTGTCGAGGCAGAAGTCCCTGTCAGATGATGCATCTATTGAGTTTTCGAAAGGCCTGCTGAAACCAAGAAGGGAAGAAGTGAATGATGGCTCCAGCGGCTGGCTGCTTCCTGCTATCGCGCCGGCACCGAGCGGTGAAGTGTTCAATGCATCAAATACCCGTTGAAGGCGTTGAATATCCCTCATGAATCTCCAGAAATGGGCAAGATAGTAGTGCGAAAGGTAGACAGGCTGCGCCCGCTGCAGGTGTGTGTAGGATGGAAGAGGCGCAGAAATGTGTTTTCTGCAGACCGAGAGAATAGATTCCTCCACTGCCATGAGCGAGGAAAGTATGCGCACAATGCCCTCCCTGGAATACAGCCTCAGGTCCAGTGCCACCTGGTCGTTCCTGCTTCTCCCGGTGTGCAGCCTGGGTCCCGACCCGGGGTGCATTTCTGTAAGCTTCCTTTCAACGGCCATGTGAACGTCCTCCTCCCCGGAAAGAATTCTTTCAGGATCTGCGGAGAAACGGCTGTAAATGTTCCTCAGGCCGCCCACAAGAATCTTCAGTTCTTTTGAGCTGATGATGCCCGCCCTTTCCAGTCCCATGGCATGAGCTATGCTTCCCGCTATGTCATGCCTGAAGAGCAGAGCATCCTCGGGAGAAGAAGTAAATTTCAGTGCTCCCGGATCAAGCTGCTTTCTGAATCTTCCGCTCCACAGTTCTTTCCTGGACATCTGACGCGTCAAACTCCGAAGAGGCGACACCGGACACTGGCAAACCGACGATATAAATGAAACCCTCGGCTGCCCTCTGGTCAAATGAATCGCCCCTCGAATATGTCGAGAGCGACGTGCGGTACACTGAGTGGTCGGACTTCACTCCGCTTACCGTTGCAGTTCCCTTGAACAGCCTGACCCTGACCTCCCCTGTGACATTCTCCTGGGTGGATGAAACAAATGTCCTGACAGACTCCATCAGGTCGGAGAACCAGAAGCCGTTGTACACAAGCTCGGAGAACTTGCCTTCGACAAATGACTTGAACTGAAGCAGCTCCCTGGAAAGCACGAGTCCTTCAAGGGCGCGATGTGCCTGCAGGATGACGACAGCGGCAGGGCATTCGTAGTTCTCCCTGGACTTTATTCCCACAAACCTGTCCTCGACATGATCTATCCGGCCCACGCCGTTTGCTCCCGCAATCCTGTTCAGTTCAATGGCGAGCTGGGAGAGCGGCAGTCTTCTGCCCTCCAGCGCAACGGGGAGACCGTGCTCGAACTGGATTGTCGCATAGGAAGGCTTGTCCGGCCACTTTTCCATGTGCGATGTCCACTGGTATATCTCCTCGGGCGGCTCTACCGAGGCATCTTCAAGATCACCGCCCTCTATGCTCCTGCCCCACAGGTTTTCATCCGTGCTGTAGCGTGATGGCTGGCTTTTTCTCAGCTTTATGCCTCTGGCCGCGGCGTACGCCACTTCATCATCCCTGTTCATGTTCCATTCCCTTATCGGGGCGATGACAGACAGAGAAGGGTTAAGCGCCTTGAGCGCAAGCTCGATCCGCACCTGATCATTTCCCTTGCCGGTGCAGCCGTGCGCCACATACTTCGCGCCGAGCCTCGTTGCTATTGAAGCAATCTTCTTCGCTATCAGCGGCCTTGCAAGCGCCGTGCTCAGTGGATATCTCCCTTCGTACATTGCGTTCGCCTTTATCGCTTCGGCTATGAAAGAGTCGGCAAACTCATCCCTGGCGTCGACAACGAAGGACCTTACAGCGCCGTTTTCAAGCGCCCTGTCGGCTGCCTCCTGAAGGTCTTCCTCCTGACCCACATCGACTATGACTGTGGCAACCTCAACAGCATACTTTTCCTTTATCCAGTTGATTGCAACCGACGTGTCGAGTCCGCCTGAATAGGCAAGGACTGCAATATCTCCATCGAAATGTGCGAGTTTCAAGCATCACACCAGCTTCGACGGTACAGTTGGTTCACTGTTAATACTGTTGTAAATATCTGGACAAATCAGGTGTGAATAGTTCGAAAATGAACAAACAACCGCTCAGCTTACAAGCATGTTGAGCAGATTATATGCCTTTATAAGATCCTGCTCCACGACAACGAATGTGGATTCGGTGTTGCAGCTTACAACCTCGAGGCAGTTTATCCCGGCCTCCGAGAGGATGGATGAGAAACGGGTCAGTATGCCCGGTGTCTCCACTATCGTCTCAGGGCTTTCCACGGTGAGTTCACCAAGCCTGCTTCTTGTGTTGAGGACGATATCCTTTCCAAGCGCCGCGAGCGTTTCTTCCAGGTTTTCCTCGTCCAGAATTATTGTGAGCACCTTGCTACCCTGCTGAACGGTGAGCATGCTGTTGTTCTTTGTGACAATGGTCTGCTGTATCTTCTGGAGGAGCTGCAGCGTTCTTGGCTCGTTCCTTGCATTTATCAATGAAACCTTGGACTTCAGCTTGACGCGGCTGTTCCTCAGAGTGGAAATGACCTCGTTTTCACGCGCCCTCCTGTTTCTGAGTTCAATCTGGTATCGCCTGCATGCGATCATCACCGCTTCCTCGTTTTTCGCGCCAGTCTCCTCCATGATTTTCCTGGCAAGAGCTGAAAAATTCACTATGTCGTATGAAAGACAGTCCATGATGCTTGGGTGCTGACCTATGTAGTCCCTGGTAATTTCTGCAGATGTCTTCTCTGTCAATTGAGGATCGGAAAAATCTTATATCCTCTCTGGATAAAAAGATGACTAAAGAATTCACTCCGGGACGCCTCGGCAAACCTCACACCGAGCGGAGGCGAAGGCGATATCATTCCATTGAGGAGGCGAACGCAGACGACATTGCAAGAAATGAGTCGATCTCCTCATCGCTTATTATCAGGGGAGGGACGAGCCTTATGACACAATCGTGCGCCACGTTCACAATGAATCCTCTTTCCATCGCGAACGACTTGAAACTCTTTGCCGCCTCGGGTGTCATTTCCACGCCAATCATCAAGCCCTTTCCCCTTACTTCCTTGACATATCCGGCACCCTCGAATATTTCTTCAAGGCCGCCGGTGAGCTTTCCTCCCTTTCTTGCGACTTCTTCCATGAAACCGGGCGCCTCGACAACATCCATGACCGCGTTTGCTGCGGCGGTGCTCAGGTGGTTTCCGCCGAAGGTCGAGCCGTGATCTCCCGGGGCTATTTTCTCCGCGACGCCGGAGCTGACGAGTGTTGCGCCTATCGGCACGCCGCCCGCGAGCGCCTTGGCCATTGTGATTATATCCGGAATACAACCCTCATCCCATGAATGTGCGAAGAACTTTCCAGTCCTGCACATTCCTGCCTGGATTTCGTCCATAATCACAAGCGTTCCATTCTTTTCGGCTGCTTTGCATACATCAGCCAGAAAACCGGCGGGGGGAACAATCACACCCCCCTCTCCCTGAATTGGCTCCACTATTATGCATGCCACATCCTTGTCGAGCTTGCTCTTCACGCTTTCAGCCGAACCGTACTCCGCGAAGAGAACATCCCTGTAGATTAGTGGTTCAAACCCCTTCCAGTACTTCTGCTGGCCAGTGACTGAAAGAGTCATTGCAGTCCTTCCATGGAAGGAATTCAGAGTTGAGACTATCTTGCTTCTTCCCGTTGCCTTGAATGCGAACTTTATAGCTGCTTCATTCGCCTCCGCACCGCTGTTGCTGAAGAAGACCTTCCAGCCGCCGGGAAGATGTTTGACAAGCCTCGATGCAAGCGTTGACTGGTTCGGTATTTCATAGAGGTTGGAGGAGTGCATTATGTTTGTCGCCTGATTGCAGACAGCAGCCACTAGTTTCGGATGATTGTGCCCGAGGCTGCTGACTGCTATCCCGGCCACGAGATCGAGATATTCCCTTCCATTGCTGTCCCAGACGGAACATCCCTTGCCCCTCACGAACGAAACCTGCTGCCTGCTGTATGTGCCCAGCAGCGCCTCATCCTTCTTCACACCAGGCTCACTTCTGTATTTCAGTGCCATTTGCTTTTCCTTCCTTAAGGTATTCCCTGACAACACC
>JAKAVR010000070.1 GCA_021817225.1 Thermoplasmata archaeon | reverse complement strand
CGGCGTGCTCACCACCATCCTGGGCTGGAGATCAATCTTCTGGGTGAACATACCGATCGGCGTGTTCGCCACCGTCTGGTCAAGGTATCATTTGAAGGAGAAGGGAACACTGGAGGGGAAATCGAGAATCGATTTGACAGGCAATATCGCATTCGCAAGCGGCCTCTCCCTGCTTCTTCTTGGAGTGACGACGGACGCCCTTGGGGCAGTCCCTTCCCTCGAATCGCTGTCGCTCATATTCTCAGGTATTGTCGTGATAGTTGCATTCTTCTTCATAGAAAGGCGTGTCCGGCATCCTATGTTTGACCTGTCCCTCTTCAGGCTGAGGCTCTTCTCTGCCGGAAACAGTGCAATCTTCCTCAATTCACTCGCCAGAGGAGCAGTCACGCTCGTTCTTGTTTTCTACCTTCAGGGACCGACGATGAGGCTGAATCCGCTCGAGGCTGGCATCTTCCTCATCCCCATATCCGCTTCGCTTGTTGCATTCGGCCCCGTAAGCGGAATACTGTCGGATCGTTTCGGCGCAAGGGGCATCTCCACAATAGGGCTGGTTGTGTCGGCTGTGGGTTTCCTGCTGCTTGCGGTGACGGTCTCTGCAACGGTCACCTTCGAGGCGATGGCGATACCGCTCATACTTGTGGGGAGCGGAATGGGCATATTCGCATCACCCAACAGGTCTTCCATAATGAATTCAGTCCCCGCGCAGAGGCGTGGAATTGCATCGGGCGTGAGCACAACGCTCGTCAATGTCGGTCAGACGCTCAGCCTCGGGCTCGCATTTCTTATCATGACAAAGACGACGCCGCTGAGCATGCTCGAGCAGATATTCGTCGGCTCTTCACCCTCGGGAAGCTTTTCGTTCTCCGACTTCATAACATCTATTCACCTCGTCTTTTACCTCTCCACCGCATTCCTTCTTGTTGCGATAATTCCGTCAATGCTGAGAGGCAGCAAGGCTGTCCAGGAGCATATAATAGAAACAGTCACAAATGGCTCCCGCTGAAATATTTTTCTTACATTCACCGGTCTTCGTGCGCCGTTGAAAAACCATTTCAGCGCGTCCGGAGCCGGAGAGTCGTTCGCGCCCCCCTGCTCAACGCCGATTCAGGCCGTGCCGGGCACGCTGAACGAAAGCGTTACTGCGAAGCTTACGCCTACCGGCAGGCCGGCTGAGACGCTGAGGCTCCAGCCAGACACGAGCGTCGCGCCGGCGAACTTTTCAATTCTCTCAATCAGCCCCTTGAGCATCCAGTCGAAGCTGCTCTTTATGGTTGCATCGTCCCTCAGTCCGTGCTTTTCGACGGATGATTCGAAATCGCTCAGGTGCCTGCAGATGACGCCTGATGAGCGGATTAGAACCGATCTGGCAGAGCCAAGCGCAATGATGTCCAGCCCAGTCCCGGAGGCAGATGCGAGCTTTTCCCTGAAGTAATCGTCAAGTGATTCCAGCTCATTCCTGGCCGATATCAGCATTTCCCTCAGGGAACCATGCCTGATATCATCTATAAGGGAGCGATCCCTGAGATTTGCAAGACCGGTGATGATGCCGTCAAACTCGTCCTGCTTCTGCGTCTCGCCTGCCATGTTTATCCCTCTTTTTTTCGGCCCCGGCTCCTTCACGTGGGGCGCACATCTTATGTCATTTCCTCTCTATACTCTTTCCCGGCGCCTGTCGCCCGCTCTGCAGCGCTTCAAGCACATCATGTGCGTTCCTGTCGGGCGGGAAGATTGGATAGAAGAACCTGTCTGTTTTTCCTTCTGCAACCACAAGCATCAGCCTCCTGATAAGCCTCTGGCGGATGCCTTCAACATGAAATGTCGGCAGGCGCAGTGCATCTGCAAGCTCCGGCTTGTGGTCGCTGAGCAACGCGAACTGTATCTGCTCCCTGGCTGCAAACTCCTTCTGCTCCTCTGCCGTTTGGAAGCTCACACCGGATACCGACCAGCCAGGCAACCCGAAATCATCGCAACTGTCCCTGTAGCCGCACGACTCAACCGTGCAGCCACGGGCGCCGGAATGGAATCCCATCCCTCCGGCAGCGGAACTTCCGGAATGCCTGTGCGCGGGTAGAAGAAGAAAACACTCCTGCCAAGGGACGGATCGCCCGCGTCCACATGCACTCCGCCTGCGGACTGAAGCTTGACATGCGGCATGAACAGTCCGCCAAGGTGGTCGCACGCGCCATAATCTTCCGGGACGGGCAGATCTTCGGGGAGATGCCTGAACTCGTTATCACCCATTTACCTGATGATCCGCTTCGTGCATATACACCTGTTCGGCCATTTGTGGCGGCTCATGAAGGATAATGTCCTCTCCCTGAACAGGCAAGTGCTGACCACTGCCTTCCGTGCCGCGCCGCGGCTACAGGTGCGACTGCCTTCTATCCTCTATGTATCTCCTTGCCGAATCCCTGCCGGATACCATGGCAGCCCGTATGTCGTACTGCCTCCTCTCGTGCACTGAAATATCCGGTTTCCTCTCCGGCTCCGAGGTGAACTTCACTCCAAGGGACAGGGCAGCCTGCCTGAACGCCGCCGCCCTTGCCCTGTCGAGGCTGCTGAGGCTCCTCTCAGAAACGACGATCTTTTTCCGCTTAGCAATCGAAAGCAGTTCGTCGTGGTGCTGGTATATGTTGGAGTCGATGTACAGGCTCTCACCGTCGGGAATGGAAGGATATGTCCTGTCAGGAAGGCAGTAGAGCCCCTCGCCGGCATACCGCACGCCAAGCCTGATTGTGACGTGCAGCCTGTTCAGCGCTTCCCGGTAGTAGTCGATGAGCCTTTCAAACTCCCTTTTCTTCGACTCGTCAGTGATGTCAAGGAGCTGTCCGCCTATGTCGTCCCTTACGTCGTATACTGTTACCTTCATCCCTGCCTTCGCGGCGTAGGTGGCAGCCTCCAGCCCCTTGACGCCCGCCCCCACCACGGTGAGCTCCCCGCCAAACCTCTCCACCGGCTTCTCCACGGCCTCCAGTCCCGTCGACGGGTTGACAGTGCACCTGACTTCGCCCATAGTTACGTCCCTGCATGCCTGGTTGCATCTGATGCATGGCCTGGGGGAACTGTCTCCCTGGGTGAGTTTCACAGGGAAGTACGGATCGGCCAGCAATGCCCTTCCAGCAGCGACGAAGTCTGCCTTTTCCAGGACCCTCCTGGCATCCTCCGCATCAGTGACGGAGCCTACAACGATTGTTTTCACCGCGGGTTTCCTGGGAAGACGATCGGCAATGTGCGTCTTGCCGCCGTAGAAGGAGATTGAGGAACCCGGGGGTGCGAATCTGCCTGCCGAGAAGTGCACATAGTCAACAGACCTTAGCGTTTCTGCAATCCTGAGGCCGTAATCCGGTCCGTAGCCATCGGCGTCGTCTTCGTAAAGGCTGAGCCTGATGCCCATGTTGGTGTCAACTTCCGACCTGATGGCATCTATGATCTCCTGGGCAAACCGCATCCTGCCTTCGAACGTGCCCCCGTATCTGTCTTCCCTCCTGTTCAGCGCCGGCGAAAGGAACTCCTGGATGAGATAACCGTGGGCACCGTGCAGTTCAATGCCGTCGAAGTTGGACCTGACAGCTACCCTTGCCGCCCTGACAAAGTCCGAAATGACAGAGTCTATGTCCTCCGCGGTCATCTCCGCCGGAGTCGTGCCCATGTATTCCACTGCAGACGGTGCCTTCGGCTTTTCCCTGTTCCCTTCCTGTAGCGCCTTTCCCCCCGCATGGACAAGCTGCGTGAAGACGGGCGTGCCGTGGCTGTGGATTCTCTCGGTAAGCCTCCTCAGTTTCGGTATGAATTCTTCGTTGTGCAGGCCGAGCTGATTCCTGGAACCCCTCGCGTTCAGGTCATTTATGTAAGTGTATTCTGTAATGATGAGTCCCGCGCCGCCCTTGGCCCTCTCCTCGAGATAGGCGATGTGGTTCTCGTTTGTGCTACCGTCCGGGTTGCACAGGTTTGAGATCATGGGAGCCATTACTATGCGGTTCCTTATCGTCAGATTGCCTATTGTCCCGGGCGTTGATAATTTGTCAGCCTGCATCGCTCATTCGACATCCTGAATGTCTATCTGAATGTTTCCGATTCCTTTGCGCCAGGGTGGATGCAATGCGTGCCTGTCACTTCCTTCCCTGCGCAAAGACGGACTTCTCCCCGAGCATCTTCCCTATCCGCTCCTCGCTGAAATCAAGCCACCGCAGAATCTCCAGAGTATGCTCCCCCAGCACTGGGGCGGCGAGTCTTACCGACCCGGGCGTCCGGCTCAACTTGAATGGTGTGCCAAGGCTCTTCACACTCCCGTACGAAGGGTGGCTCAATTCGGTCACCATTCCTCTCAGCATGACCTGCGGATCAGCCAGCGCCTGGCCGACGCTGTTTATCGGCGCGACAGGTATGCCCGCAGCCGCGAGCCGTTCGACTGCCTGCGCGGTAGACATGGATGAAAATGCAGGCTCCAGCATGGTGTTCATGCGGTTCCTGTTCCTGACACGCATCGGGTTGGTGAGGAGGAGCGGATCGTTCAGCAGCTCCTCCAGGGTCATGGCCCTGCAGAAGTCTTTCCACAGCTTTTCGCTTCCCACTGCAACAGAGACGTAGCCATCGGATGTGCTGTAGACCTGGTACGGTGCGATGCTTGCATGTGCCGATCCAAGTCTTTTCGGGTTGTTGCCCGTTGCAAAGTATGAAGTCGCCTGGTGAGTGAGGGTCAGCATGTTTGCGTCAAGCATCGACATGTCTATGTACTGGCCCCTTCCGGTCTCTCCCCTCCTGTAAAGCGCGGAAAGCAGCGCTATGGCCGCAAAGAGCCCTGATATCATGTCCGTTATGGGCACTCCGAATTTCACCGGAGGTCTTCCCTCTTCCCCGGTCAGGCTCATGAGTCCGCTCAGCGCAAGGACGGTGAGGTCGAAACCGGGCCTTTCCCTGTACGGGCCATTCTGGCCGAAGCCTGAAATGCTGCAGTATATCATGCGCTCATTGTGCTTCGAGAGTGAGTCATAATCAACGCCAAGCTTCTTTGCAACACCGGGCCTGAAGTTCTCGACAACCATGTCGGCATTCTCCGCAATCCTTTTCACTACCTCAGCCGAAGCACCTTTCCTCAGGTCCATTGAAATGCTTCTCTTGTTCCTGTTTGCACTCATGAAATATGTGGACATTCCATTGATCTCGGGTGGAGCCCATGCCCTTGTGTCGTCGCCTTCCTCCGATTCCACCTTGATCACATCGGCGCCAAGATCGCCGAGAAGCATGGTGCAGAACGGGCCCGACATGGCCCTGCTGAAATCAAGGACTCTTATATCCGATAACGGGCCGCTCTTCTCTTCCCGCTGAGCGTTTGTCATGATACGGGTCAGTCCCTGTTAATTCATAACACTTTTCGGCAAAGGGGTGTTCCCTTTCAGAGTCCGTGGTCTGCAGGCAGGAACCTGGAGGGAAGCAGCGCTCCAGCATCAACCTTCCTGACGACTCCGTCCTCCCTGAGTATTACCTTTGCCCCCTTCCCGTAATCACATATGAGCTCCCTGCACATCCCGCATGGCGACACTATCTCGATCTTGCCCAGCGGCGATCCCTTTCCCGGGCTCCTGACTGCGACAATTGTTTTTACCATGTCGCTGGAGTCAGTTCTCATGCGCCCAATGGCAACTGCTTCGGCGCAGAGCGCAATCCTCCCCACCGACGCCTCGACGTGGACCCCTGTGAAGATATTGCCCCTGTCTGTAATGAGGGCGCTGCCTATGTGGTGCCTGTCGCCGTCATATCTCCTGCTGATGAGTTTCCTTGCAGTTGCTATCAGTTTCCGATCCATGACCGTGAGCTTCTCTTCCATGCCGATCGGCTTTCCCCACGCTTTCTGTGATAATTAATTTGTCCTAAACGAATACACCTGCATTCTCATGCATGTTCCCTCAGGGGTGCATAATTTTATTAGTAGGTGCAGACTCATTCGCTCTCCGAGGTCTGGAATGCTGCCCATCGGATACATCGTGGTGGCTGTCTTCGTTGCGGTCATGCTCGGATACCTGACATACGCACTGCTGCGCATAGAGCAGTTCTAGGAGAAAGCAGGCGATGGATTTCGTTGAGTATGGGCAGGTCATTTTTCTCGTGGTCGCCATACTCGTTGTTTCGTATTACCTTGGCATCTACATGGAACGGATATTCCTTGGAAAGCGCTCCTTCCTCGACAGGTACTTCGGCCCGCTGGAAAACGGGCTGTACAGGCTAATGGGGATCAATCCAAGGCACGAAATGGACTGGAAGGAGTACCTCAAGTCCTTCCTTCTGACGAACGCGATCCTCGGTGTCATTGGTTTTCTTGTCCTTTTCTTCCAGCAGTCGCTGCCGCTCAACCCCAACAATGTTGGTTCATTGCCTCCTCTACTGGATTTTACAACCGTCACCTCTTTCCTCACAAACACGAACCTGCAGCACTACACGGGTGAGCTGCAGCTCAGCTACTTCTCGCAAATGGGGTTTGTAACATTCCTCATGTTCACTTCAGCCGCCCTCGGCATAGTCGTTGCAGTTGCTCTCATCAGGGGCATAGTAAACCAGAGCGGCACGCTTGGCAACTTCTACAGAGACTTCACCATAACAATCACAAGGCTTCTTCTTCCGATAAGCATAGTCGAGGCTCTTGTATTCGTCTACCTTGGAGTTCCACAGACGTTTCAGGGTGCCGTGATTGCACATACTGTCAACATGGGAAGCCAGACTATCTTCAGGGGCCCCGTTGCAAGCCTGGAGGCGATAAAGTTCCT
>JAKAVR010000017.1 GCA_021817225.1 Thermoplasmata archaeon | reverse complement strand
CTGTACACTGTTCCGTCCTCCTTCTGTTTCCTGGTTGATCCCATTCGCTGTTCGTCCTCTCACCTTTATCTCTTTCTTATGATAATTTATCTTCTGTGGTGATTCTGTTTTCAGTGGGTCCAGACCAAGAACTCCCTGAATTCCATCTGCTGTTGACATACTGATCTGTGGCTTCATAAAATGTTTGGGCTATGTTCAGGCCATCGTCATAATTGATTGATTTCAGGAATCTTGTAAGGAGATCCCCCAGAATGCTCTTTCGATATTCAGGCGTTCCCGAATGGTGATATAACGTATTCCAGAAATCAATCGTGACAACCTTAACATCCATGAAATCTCATCCCGTACCGGCACCCGCGCATAAGGTTTTCCAGCTGGCTGTGCGGCCATAATCCGTTCTGTTCGAGTTCTTAATCCTGGGGAGGTGGCAGCGTACAGGTCCATTCTAACAAGCTTGGAGCTCTTTTTTGTGTTTCCACCTGATGAGTTTATTGGAATTCATTCGAACTCATTAAAGAAGCCACCGCAGCCGGTCGCATGCATACAGACTCAATCATACGCTCTGGATGGACAGCCCGCCAAGCGAGTCCTGACCTAAAGCTGAAATAGAAAGCCGAAAGAGAAGTTGTGGAAAACAAGCAGATAGGAGAGGAGAAAGCCCGCGATTGTTCCGGTGTTCAGCAGCGGGAGACCCGCCTGGGGCCTTCCCTTCGATGTGAGGTGCATCAGAAGCACGAAGCCGGCGAATGCACCCGCAAGGCATCCTAATGCAACCATAATGCCCCCTCCCAGGCCCGAAAGGATTGGCGTCGACGGAAGATTTGCATACGCGCTTACGGTCAGGACGCCGGGTATTATCATGTCCCCCAGACCAATATACAGTGCCTCCCGCTGTTCCGATTCGTTTGAAGCGAGGGGTACCTTCTTGCTGAAATTACTGAAACCAATCTTTCTCGGTACCATCATCATTATTGGAAGGTTGAGGTCCATGGCACCTTCGGCGAGGCTGATCATGTGCTTTGTCCTGTAGACGGCTATGAAATCATAAAGGGCCATCGCTGTCAGCAGGACAAAGGAGGGAAGGAGGCCAAGGGAGATGCCAAAGATTGCAGTTATTCCCGCCGCCATTATGAACCCCCACGTGTCGACCACATACCACTCCGGATAGAGCCAGAGAGCGATTGCGATTGCAACCATTATGCCGACTGACAGGTAGAAATCGAAATCGGGGAAGGACGGGAGAAGAAGTATGAAAACAGGAAAAAGCACATATATCGCAGAAATGGACGTGATAAAAATAAAAATGACGCGGAGCAGGTTGCCCTTCTTCATCTTGAAAATCCATATCAGAAAGAAGGTGAAGACTATCAGGAAGGCAATGTACAGCAGTGGTATCAGCGGGTTTGTCTCGCCCTGCGGTCCGAACGCCTGGTAGCCGAAGTACTCATACTGGGGAACAAGCAAAAGGGCAACGATCTGGACAAGTGCAAAGAGCGCAGCAGTGACTGATGCAGGAAGATAGAACGAAAGATATCTGGCTGGTTCGGTCAATTGCAAACACCGTCACTGCGGCGGTGCAATGGTTGCGAAGGAAATGGTTCCCGTCACCCTTGTGATCTTCACGTTCACACGTTGACCCTTCTGCGCTCCCTGCACATATATGATGTATTTGTCTATCCTCGCGATGCCATCGCCCCTCGACCCTGTGTCCTCAATCATTACTTCCAGGATCGCGCCTTCCCTAACAGCCGGACCCTCCTGAACCGCGGCTGCACGTTTGATGCTCACCGGTCTCGTCGCACCGCATGCCTCACATTCTAGAAAATGGACGCGGCCGTCCTTGACGAGCTTCGTGTCAGGCCTGCCGCACTCGGAACAGATAACATACGACACGGTATATTCCCTGATCCTTTCGGACAGCTGGGAAGGGTTCACCTTGGATTTGAACACTACCCTCCTGCCTTCGAGCGTGCCCGGTGTCCCCAATTCCCTCAGCAGGTACTGCAGAAGGTGCTGCGGATCCCTCCGGAGTCTCTCGGCTATGTCCATGAAATTGCGGAGTACGGAGTTCTTTCCCTCAAGCGTGACGTCGGGCTCCGGGACCTGGAAACGCTCTCCCGTGGAGAGCGAGTCCGGGATTTCCTTCTTTGCCCGTTTGAGCAGTTTCTGATAATCGTAATTTTCTGTCAGTTCAACCAATCCCTTGCTTCTGCAGCAGAAGTGTTATTGAAGCATCAATATATAGATAGTCACCGGTGGTTAGGCTCATGTTGTCCCGTATTTCTGCTTCAGTGCGGCCATTATCAGCCCCATGTGCAGAGGGGATGGCCGGCCAGGTCTTGACTTGAACTCGGGGTGGAACTGGGAACCGACGAAGTAGTCGTTGGAGCGGAGTTCTGCAACCTCCATCCTTCTGCTGTCTTCGGACTTGCCTGTAAATCTCAGATCTCTTGATGTGAGGTCCGATATAAGCTCCGGATTGATTTCAAACCTGTGCCTGTGACGCTCATAGATGGTTGTGGACGAGTACAGCTTTGCAGCGAGAGATTCGGGTTCAAGCACAACCTTGTGAGCGCCAAGTCTCATCGTTCCCCCTTTCTCCGACACCTCCCTTTGTTCGGGCAGGAGGTCTATGACCGGATGAGGCGAATCTGGATTGAATTCCGTGCTGTTTGCGTTGTCCCATCCAAGGACGCTTCTGGCATACTCTATAACGGCACACTGGAATCCAAGGCAAATGCCGAGGAACGGCTTGTTTGAACTTCGCGCGTATCCCGCCGCGCTTATCTTTCCCTCTATACCCCGTGAGCCAAAGCCTCCTGGAACAAGTATTGCATCCGAACTGGAAAGAAGTTTTTCTGCCCCCTTCTTCTCAAGATCCTCGGATTCAATGAATCTTGTATTAACCTTGCACTCTGTCGCTGCGCCAACATGATGGAAGGCCTCAATGTGGCTTATGTATGCGTCAGCCAACTCGGTGTACTTTCCCACTATTGCCACATCCACGAAATATCTGGGGTGTTCAAGCTTCAGGTAGAACTCCTTCCACAGTGAGAGTTCAGGAACGCCTCCGGCAAGACCGAGCTTCCTGAGGACATATTCGGCAACATGCTGCTCCTCGAGCCACATGGGGAGTCCGTATATCGAGGGGAGGTTCGGTGCGCTTATGACCGCTTCAACAGGCACGTTACAGAAAAGTGATATCTTCTTCTTTATCTCGGGCTCTATATCCCTCTCGGCTCTCGCTATAATCAAATCAGGATCGATTCCTATTGCCCTGAGTTCCCTGACCGAGTGCTGTGTGGGCTTGGTCTTCTGCTCCCCAACCGAGCCGACTTCAGGGATCAGTGTTGTGTGTATGAAGAGGAATTCCCTGTGGCCGTTCCTTCCTCCCATCTCCATGCTCATCTGACGGACTGCCTCGAGGAAGGGCATCGACTCTATGTCACCCACAGTTCCCCCCAGCTCTATGAGCGCTATTTCGGCGCCCGATGACTCGGCCGCAGCGGCAATACGCCGCTTGATCTCATTGGTTATGTGTGGTATTATCTGAACGGTCTTGCCCAGATAGACGCCATCTCTCTCCTTGTTTATGACAGAAAGGTAGATCTTGCCTGTTGTTATGTTGTGGTCTTTTGAAAGGCTGACGTCGAGGAATCGCTCATACGTTCCCAGGTCAAGGTCCACCTCGCCTCCATCATCCATGACGAATACCTCGCCATGCTCAAAAGGATTCATTGTGCCCGCATCTATGTTCAGATAAGGATCGATTTTAATCGCGGTGACGCGAAATCCCCTCGCAACAAGAAGCCTGCCCAGCGCGGCTGCGGTTGTCCCCTTTCCAAGTCCAGAAATTACACCGCCCGTGACAAAAATGTATTTCATCGGTTCACGGGATTAAAACATTGACCGTATCAGTATTTCAAACTTATGTTTTCAAAACGTGCCAATCCTGATCAGCTTCCCGCAGCTGAAAGTGAACAGGAAACCAGTGCTGCATAGGGCGGGGTGTAGCTGCCGCCACCTAAGCCGATGACTGAGACATCGTAGAGTCACAGGCTTCTCGAATCAATCTCTTTCTTCAGCGCCTCTATCGGTTCGACGGGCGTGGGATCCGTCGACCCGAGCAATGCAAGATAGTAGCTCATGTGGTCCCCGATTACAATGTATCTGAGCAGTTCGTCGAGAATACCGCCATGAAGGGAGGCAACTTTCCTGATGCTCATGTTTTCACCAAGCATCTCCTCCACGATCCCCATTCTCCGCCTGAGAAGGGGATTGTTCTCCACACCTTCGAGTATTATCGCCTTGTAGCGTCCTACCGTTGCATCAAGGCGAAGCGGTATCCAGTCATTGTGATTCGCTTCCGGAACAGTCATCAGCCATGCAAACCTCTTCGCATTCTCGTTGACCTGTGTCTTCATCCTTTCAGCTGCGGAGAATACAGCAGGCGTCGAAATAATCACAGGCGTAGAGCTTCCAAGCCATGCTGCGAGCTGCTTGGCACCGTTCTTTTCGAGCGGAACATCCGGTGCAACGGAGGCTGCAGCTGTCCTGGCGGATTGAATTGACTCCATAATGCTGCCCGAGAAGTCATATATGCCCAGCCTCGAAACCATGCCGAGCAATGCGGATAGCATGTATCCGAGTGCGGCCCTCGGCTGAATTCCGTGCGGTAACTTCAGGAATGGAACAGACTCCCGGTTGCACATTTCTTCGAGTTTACCACCGGATGATATTCCAAGCGAAGGTACTTTTCTTTCCAATCCTTCTTTGAAGCTCGAAATTGTCTCCTCCGTATTGCCGGAATAGCTGACACCCACATGAAGAACGCCTTTGTCCAGTTTCCTGGGCAGCGAATAAGTCCTGTTGATGTCCACCCTGAAACCACTTAGCCCCCTCATTGCATCCGCCAGCACATCGCCCCCAATAGCGGAGCCGCCCATTCCCGACAGAACAATGCTCGAAGGGCAGAAGCCGAACGAGGCGGGGCCGATACCCTTGCTGAGTTCCCAGCCTTTCTCAAGCTGGAAAGGGAAGGATGCGATTGCCTTTGACATGTTGCTCTTGTCGATTGCCGCCCTTCCACCTGCATCGTCAAGAATTGCCGCCTGCTGGGTCATGCGCATGTGATCGCCGACCACTATTTTACGCATGCTGTCTGCGCATAGTGCCTGCCTGCATTCAAGCATGGGCAAAAGCAAAATACAACCGCGTGTTCGCTACTTCAACGACCACCCGAAGGGATTTCATATTCTCGAAGTCAAAAAACCAGTAAGAGTAATGGCATCCGGTGTGTTCGATATAGTCCACCTCGGCCATCTGCATTATCTGCAGGAGGCAAGAAAACTGGGGGACGAGCTGGTTGTCGTCGTAGCGACAGATGCGACTGTAAGGAAAATGAAGCATGAACCCATCACCCCGGGCAAAATGCGCGTGGAACTCGTTGCCGCACTCAAACCGGTTGACAGGGCAGTTCTCGGGCATGAGGATGACATATACAAGACAGTGGAGGAGATTCGGCCCGACATCATAGCGCTCGGCTACGATCAGCGGTTCGACGAGAAGGAGCTGGAAATGCAGATGAAGAAACGGGGACTCCAGGGCATCAAGATAGTGAGGCTTTCCAAAATGGACTACGACCTCAACGGAACAAGAAAAATTATCCAGCGGGTGATCGACTGGCACACACTCGAAAGCAAGTCGAACAAGCCTCAGGAATGACCAATCGCCACACGTTCCAGATACGGCTGCGGCGCACCCAGACGGAATTCACAGACCGATATTAATAAGAAATACGAAAAGCTACCAGTGCCCGTGATCGTAGTAAGAGGTTCGAGCAGCAGATTGCTTTCCGAGCACCTTGCGGCTGAAGCCGGGTGGGAACTTGCTTCGACGGAGTTGAAACGCTTTCCCGACGGTGAGAGTTATGTGCGTGTCGTTTCCCCGCTCGAAAAGAAGGATGTAGTAATTGTTTCGGCAACTTTTCCGGACAGCAACATAATTGAAACGCTGCTGCTCCACGATGCAGTCGTGAGGAGAAAACCGAATTCCGTCAGGCTGCTTGTTCCTTATTACGGTTATCAGCGTCAGGACAAACTCTTCAAGGAGGGCGAATCAGTGAGTGCTGAAGTAATCGCCGGAATCCTGGACAACAGGTTTGACGAAATATTGACTGTCGACCTGCACGCTGAAGGGGTATCAAAATACATACGGAATACGAAGACGAAGAACTTTGTCGCCTCTCCCCAGATAGCGAAATACTTCAGGAAGCGCAAGATTGACACAGTGATATCGCCGGACGGAGGACTTAGAGCTGTCGAATACGCGAAAATAGCCGCGAAGGAAATCGGCTGCGACTATGACTACTTCCTCAAGGAGAGGATTGACTCAACAAATGTCAAGCTGTACCCGAAGAAGGTTGATGTCAAGGACAAGACGGTCCTGATTGTTGACGACATAATTGCCACCGGTAGTTCAATGATAGCAGCAATGAAACGGCTAAAGGAGCTTGGCGCGAAACGCATATTTGCGGGTTGCACGCACGGCCTCTTCACAGGCAATGCACTGCCGAAGCTGAGGGAACTCGCAGACGAAGTCATTTCCACAGATACAATCGAGACGGAGGCATCGGCAGTCTCGGTCGCCCCGCTCATACTTGAGCATCTTTTAGAGCTGCGGGCCTGAGTGATGAAGATTACGTTTATAAGCGCCACCATTTTACATACACACCTGCTGGGCCAAGTGGTTTAGTTGAAGAAGGAAGAGAATTTCAGCGAGTGGTACAACACCGTCATAGAGGAAAACAACCTCACAGACAAGAGATATCCGGTCAAGGGACTCAATGTATGGCCACCTTACGGATGGAAGGCGATGCTGCTAATCGACTCCAAAGTCAGGGAGGAATTCGATTCAAGGGGACATGACGAGGTGAATTTCCCTCTGCTAATACCCGAGGACCAGTTCCAGAAGGAGAAGGACCACATAAAGGGATTCGACTCGCAGGTCTACTGGGTCACAAAGGCAGGCGACAACGACCTTGACATAAAACTACTGCTCAGGCCAACAAGCGAAACAGCAATGTACCCCCTTTTTTCAACATGGATAAGGTCGCATGCTGACCTCCCATTGAGGGTGTACCAGATAGTGAACACATTCAGGTACGAAACAAAGCAGACAAGGGCATTCATAAGGGTGAGGGAAATCCATTTCATAGAGGGGCACACATGCCACGCAACCTTCGAGGAGGCAGAGGGCCAGATAGCCGAGGACCTCGACATAATGAGAGGAATAGCCCGGGCGCTCTGCCTTCCATTCCGAATTCACACGAGGCCTGACTGGGACAAATTCCCAGGTGCATACTACACGAAGGCGATAGACACGGTACTCCCTGATGGGAGGACGCTGCAGATCGCGTCAATACACCAGTACAGGAACAACTTCTCCATCCCGTACAACATATATTTTGAAGACGAGGACGGGCAGCGCAAGCCTGTATTCCAAACCACTTACGGATTGAGCGAAAGGATGCTTGGCGCAGTGGTCGCGGTGCATGGCGATGACAAGGGACTCATTTTCCCCCCTCCGATCGCCCCCATTCAGGTAGTGGTTGTTCCTGTCCTCAAGAAAGGGGAAAGCGAGATAATTGACAGGGCAGCGGCCGAAGTCGCGGCAAGACTTGTCTCAACAGGAATCAGGACCAGACTTGACAGCAGGGATCTCAGGCCCGGGAACAAATACTACGAATGGGAAGGCAAGGGCGTGCCACTGCGGCTTGAGGTTGGAAAGAGGGAGGCGAGTGACAAGTTCGTGACTGCCGTCAGGAGGGACAGCGGAAAAAAGCAGAGCATAGGAACTGCCTCGCTTGAAAAAGATGTCACGGCGCTGCTGCACAGCATAGAAGAAAGCATGCTGAAAATTGCAACAGAGAGGGAGAAGGCCACGGAGCATCGCGTCGCGAACCTGAAAGAGATAGGGCCGGGCCTCAACATCGTCTGGTGGTGCGGCAATGAAACATGCGGAAAGACGATCGATGAACAGACCGGATCTAGCATCCTTGGCATCCCGGATTGGAAAACAAGCGGAAGCGGAAGATGCATCGTCTGCGCCAAGGAAACGGAAATAGAGGCGGTCGTGTCAAAACCGATGTAGTTACTGGCCGGCCGGTCTCTTCCTGTAAAGTACCGAACCCACAATCCCTATGCCGACAAAGAAGACAACGACCGAGTAGACGCCGTCATTCCCTGGCAGAAACAGGTTCCACTCTCCATATGACAGGCCGTAAAGCCAGTAGAACAATACACCTATGATGAGCATGGCGACTGAAGCGGCAAACTTGAACCTTCTTCCGGATATCTCTTCAGCCATTTGGTGGTCCATTTTGCGCATGCTTTATAAATCTTGTTCTGTCGGGCTTTGCTGCATAAATGGACTGGAAACGGGAATCACCCTGCTTCCCAAACCAACCACCCTGTCCTGTTTCCATTGCGACAGGGAGATGCCCATGGCGGCGGATTGCGGCACCGGACGGTGGTCAGGAACTCTGTGACTGCTTCTTGCTTATCAGCCTGTGCAGATCGCTTGGAGTGATATGGACCTCGTCCAGCGTAATTCCAAGAGGCTCAAGAGCATCTTCAATGGCAGCTATTGTTGCAACAGCAGGCGTGCCTGCACCCTCCGCCATTCCCTTGACGCCAAGCGGCGTGAAAAGTGATGGCGTCTCAAGATGGCCCAGGTGGAAGCTGGGCAAGTCTGAAGCAAGTGGCACGACATAATCCTTGAACGTCGAAGTGAGCAGCTGCCCATTCTCATCATAGTCCATCTTCATGAACAGCGCAAATCCAACCTGGTCCGCGATCGCCCCATGTTCCAAGGATGCAACGACACCCGGGTTGATCTGCCTTCCGCAATCGCCTGTCTTGCTCAAGTTGAGTATCTTGACCTCGTTTGTCTCCCTGTCAACCTCCACAGCAACAAAAGTGGCTTCAGCCGCATAGGACATTGACAGGTTTGAGTAACCATTGGCGTCTGGAATTGCCCTGCCGCCAGCAACATCGTACTTTGCCTTGTAGACGTATCTTGACTTCAGGCCAGGCTCAATTCCAGGGGGAAGCTTCTCCAGGTCGATGTACGCAAGGCGCGCGATTTCACCGACTGTCACGCTTTTGCCAGTTGCCTTGTCCGTCACAACACCTGCGCTCAGTTCAATGCTGTTTGAATTCAGCACATAGGACGCAATCCTGAGTACCTTCTCCCTGACAAGCCTGGAAGCCCCCATCAACGCGCCTGTTCCGAGCACAGCCCATCTGCAGCTTGAGGTGATGGAGAACGGTGTAGAGGCGTCCCGCCACGAGTCATAGCCGCTTGTTATCGTTATATCGTCGTACGGCATGCCTAAAGTGTCTGCAACAATCTGGGCGTTTGTCACTTCGTGTCCCTGTCCTTGCGGTATGTCCCCTGCAGTGACAAGGACCTTTCCGAACTGGTTGATCTCTACCGATGCTGCCTCCTGGTTGCCCGTTCCTTTGGACACCTGTTCGAGCGGCAGGACGTTGAGCTCCTTCGCCTCGGTTGATGGGTTGGATTCCATTCCAAGAGCAACGCCGCATCCCACGTATCTTCCCTGCTTTCGCCATTCCTCCTGCTTTTTCCTGAACCCCTCATAGTCAAACAGCTCGGCGGTTAGCCTGAGCAACTCTGGATAGTCCCCACCGTCGTACACCGCACCGTTGGGGGCCGTGTACGGCATTTCCTCGGGCAGCACCAGGTTCCTGCGCCTGATCTCCACAGGATCGATGCCCAGCTCCTTCGCTGCAGCATCTATCAGTCGTTCGAGCATGAACACGTGGTGCAGCTTCGCATAACCCCTGTTGGAGCCGCAGGGAACCTTGTTGGTAAGTACTTCCCTTATGTCCAGCTGGAAGCTTTTGAACCTGTACTGCTCCGCCGGGTTGCGGAGCTGGTTCGCAATGCCCCGCAGGCTGGTATATGCACCCTGGTCATGTATGCACCTGGCCCTGAATCCGTGAATTGTGCCGTCCAGGTCGACCGCCATTTCAGCGTCCCACCATATCTCTTCCGCATGCTGTGAAGCCGTAAGCATTTCCGACTGAGTTGAAACATACTTCACAGCTTTCCCAAGCTGTCTTGCTATCCAAGCACAAAGCAGCACCCACTCACCATGATTCTTGACACCGAATGAGCCACCGACGTCTGGTATGTAGACGTGGATAGAAGTGAAGGGGACGCCGAGGTACTTTGCCAGCATCTGCCTTGTTAATTCCGATGATTTGAGGCTCCCGCTAACGTAGAGGCTGTTCTGACGGGGGTTGAAGTCTGCCTGGATTGTTGTTGGTTCAAGGGGAGCGGACGTGAACCTCGGCACGTACAGCCTGTTCCTCCTTATGATCTTCTGTGCCTTCGCAAACGCGCCATCCACATCACCGTATTTGTAGACTTTTTCAAAGACCACATTGCTCTTGGTTCCTTCATGCAAAAGCGAAGTGTCATGACCGTCAACTGACTTGTAGGGATCCAGGCTTGGCTCGAGCTGCTCAAACTCCACTTCCACTGCGCTGACGCCGTCCTCGGCGGTGTACTGAGAATCTGCGATTACTGCGACCACCGGCTCCCCGTTGTACCGCACTTTACCGACCGCAAGGGGATACCGTTCCTGTGACTGGCCAGCCATCCGCATCCCTTCCTTTTTGAGACCGCTTTCAATCATGTCCGAACCGGTGAAGACGGCGACGACACCGGGCGTTGCAAGCGCCCTGGATTTGTCAATTTTCACTATTCTCGCGTGAGCATACGGGCTCCTGTACAGCGCAATACTGAGGGCGCTGGCAAAGATTACGTCAGCAGCGAACTCGCCCGTTCCCTGAACAAACCTGTACCCTTCACGTCTTGGCAAGTCACGGCCAACGAGCTCCCCTGTTCTGCCGGGGGCTGTTCCCGTCTCCTTCTCACGATCTTGCCTTACAATCGTTTCCAATTAAAGTCCCAGCAGCCATATAACAAAGTCGAATTTAAACCTGCCATTCCGGAAGAACCTCCGAGCGTCATAATCGTTTGGACACCCAGCACAAGTTGAAAGTAAGGCGCTGAGCGGAATGCTGCAGGTAAGTGCGCCTGCCCATTGCCCGTCTGAACGCTAACTCAGAAAAGATGTTTATTCCGCTGACCGTTGACTCAAACGGGCTTTTGAAATGAAAAAAACAGGTAATGATTTGATTGCTGCGGTTCTTGAAGACGGAGAGCAGGTGTCCGGGAGCATAGAGCGGATCGTGAATGAGTGCGAAACTGATTCCGCAATGGTGCTATCAGGCATTGGCATGCTCAGAAATGCCGAGATCGGCTACTGGAACGGCAGGGAGTATGAAATAGCGAAGTTCCAGCTGCCTCACGAACTTGTTTCCATGTCCGGTTCCGTGGCAGATATGGATGGGAAGAAGAGCGTCCACCTGCATGTGGCGCTCGGTGGTGAAGACCACAGGGGAATCGCTGGCCACTTGATTTCGGCGGAAGTCAACAACATAATAGAATTGACCATGAAGATTTTTCCGGCAGGCAGCTTCGGCAGGAAATTCAGCGAAAAGACTAAGCTTAACATGCTATATTTTCGGTAAATCTGCGCCCGTTCAGGCAGCAGGGTATACAGCGCGTTGTTCGAAAGTGATTTAAGAACGGGCGAGGTAGGTACAAGGTGACAATCGGGTCAAGGAGCGAAGAGCACAATGGGAAGAATGAACAGGTTCATGAGGAATGGAAGGTCAATCATACTTGCGTACGACCAGGGCATTGAGCACGGTCCGACTGATTTTGACGGCAGAAACGTGGATCCAAAGTTCGTGATTGATATAGCAAACAAAGGCGGCTTCGACGCGTTTGCGTGCCAGAAGGGAATTGCGGAGAAGTACCACGAGATGATTGATATCCCTCTTCTTATCAAGCTGAATGCAAAGACAAACATTTACGGCAAGGAGCCTGTCGCCAAGCAGCTTTGCTCTGTCGACTATGCAAGCAGACTTGGAGCCGCGGCAGTCGGTTACACAATATACATAGGCAGCGAATTCGAAGGCGATATGGTTCAGGAATTCGGGAAGATCGAGGAAGAAGCTCACGATGCGGGCCTTGCAGTCGTCCTCTGGGTCTACCCTCGCGGAGAATATGTCAAGGATGATACCGCCAGGGATATGGTTGCGTATGCAGCGCGTGCGGCGCTCGAGTTCGGCGCCGATGCTGCGAAGGTGAAATACACAGGTGACAAGGAAAGCTTTTCCTGGGTCGTCAAGTCCGCAGGAAATGTACCTGTCTACATGGCTGGCGGAAAGAAGACAAAGAATGAGTCTGAATTTCTGACCCATGTGTCCGGTGCCCTGGATGCGGGCGCCGCAGGAATAGCAGTTGGCAGAAACGTCTGGCAGAGCAGTGATCCGCTCAGGACAGCGAAGGTTCTCAACGAACTGATCATTGAAAGGAAGTCGCCTGAAAAAGTGACGAAGACTGCGTGATTCAATTGAGGATAGGCATATTGAACGGCGGCGGAGACTGTGCCGGCCTGAACGCCGTAACAAGAGGCGTGCTGAGGGCGGCGGAAGTCCGCGGCGACGACGTTATTGGAATAAGGCGTGGTTGGGCTGGCCTCCTTGAGAAGGACACTGTGGCGCTGAAATACGACGATTTCGAGTATCTCGTGGGTGAAGGGGGCACCGAGCTTGAAACATCGAGGACGAATCCGCTCAAGAGGGACAAGGGCCTTGATACGGTCGCCCGGAACATGAACTCCCTGGGCCTCGACGTCCTTATCGCCGTTGGAGGGGACGATACGCTGGGAGTTGCGCGGGAACTCTCGGCAATGGGGCAGAAGGTAATTGGCGTTCCGAAGACAATTGACAACGATCTCGCAGGCACAGACTACTCGTTCGGCTTCTTCACTGCGGTTGACGAGGCAATGAAGATGATCGAGAGCCTCCAGACGACAGGAAGATCACATTCGAGAATAATGGTTGTTGAAGTGATGGGCAGGGATGCCGGGTGGATATCCCTCTACGCAGGCACAGCCGCCGGTGCCAACATGATAATGATACCGGAATTCAACGGCACTGCAGACGATGCCGTAAAGCTCGTAAGGGAAAGGCGGAGCAGGGGGAAAAACAGCACAGTGATAGTTGTTGCAGAGGGCGTGAATCTTGTTCCGCGTGGCAAGGCCGAGAAGGACGAGTTCGGCCATGAACTGTTTGCAAAGGCCCCTGGCGAGAGCAATGCAAGTTATCTGGCCAGGTACATCGAGGAAAGGACTGGCTACGAGACAAGGTCGACCGTCCTGGGCCACACAATCAGGGGGACGAGGCCAAACTCGTACGACAGGGTGATGACTTCAAGGCTAGGAATACGCGCCGTCGAGGCAGCGCATTCGGGCAAATTCGGAGTCATGGTGGCCATCAGTGGAGCTTCAGTGGTAGAGGTGCCGCTTGCAGAAGGCACGAAGAAGAAATACGTGGACGGAAGCACCTGGAAAGAGCTCAATCAGTTCTTTGTATGACGGAGTCAGGCCAGTTCAACAAGCACCTTTCCGAATCTCCCGTGCTCATCGAGTCTCCTCATAGCAGCAGGGAGTTCGTCAAAGCGGAATTTGGAGTCTATCTGGGGAATCAGCTTTCTTCTGGCGACCGCGTTCAGTGCATCGTTCAAATCGGCTCTCGAGAAGGTGGTGGAACCTATGTATTCAACCTGCATCGAGTACAGGTGCAGCAGGCTCAGCTCGGCCTTCGTTCCAGTCAGTGTGCCGCATGTTGCGTACCTGCCGAGGGGAGCGAGAGAGGAGGAACTCATCTCAAATGTGGCGCTTCCAAGCGGGTCAAGAACGATATCGGCACCCCTGTTATTCGTCAATTTCCTTACCTCTTCCACAACCTTCTGCTCGTTCCTGTTGATCGCATGATCTGCGCCAAGCTGCTTCATTCTCTTGGCGTGTTCGCTGCTGCCCACCACTGCTGCAACCTCGCAGCCGTACATTTTGGCAATCTGCACTGCAAACATGCCGACGCCACCTGTTGAGCCCACAACGAGTGCGAAATCGCCTGGTTCCGGTCTGGACCGCTTGACAAGATGCCATGCAGTTGCACCATCCACACCGAGGGTACATGCTTCGGCTGTCGGCAACCCTTCCGGAATCGGTATGAGGTTCATTGCCGGAACCTCCGCCTTCTGCCTCCACCCGCCCTGTCTTGACACCCCGATTATGTGGGGTGCCCTGTTCATCCTCTCATTTGAAAGGCAGGCGCTCTCTTCTCCACGAAGACAGTAATAGCATCTCCCGCAGAACAGCTTTGGATTCACAAGCACCCGCGTTCCGACCGAAAGGCCACTGACACCGCTACCCACTGATGATATGACGCCTGCAAACTCGGCGCCCGTTACGAAGGGTGGTCTGATCCAGTCGAAACGGCCCAGCAGAGTCGACCTGTCCACCGGGTTAACGCCTGCCACCTTGACATCGACAACGACCTCACCCTCACCTGCAGCCGGCTCTGGGATGTCGGAGAGACTCAATTTTTCAACGCCACCGAAACCTTCAATGACCCAAGCCCTCAAAGGAAAAACCTCGCAATCACATCTGAAAATGACGATTTAATGATTTTTGATGACGGACCTGCCCATTTTTCACGATCTTCGCAGACGAACTCAGATTGGATTATATAGGTGTAGGGGAGTGAAATGCACCGAGTTGGAAGTTCCAGATGTCGCATGCGGACGTCGTTCAAGACAATGAGGGCAGTGCGGGCCGGAAGCTTGAAAAGGAGTCGTGGAGCAGGGTTGAAAGCGACATACAGTCCATAGGCGAATTCTATGATAGCGCCGCATCCATAATTTCGTTCGGGATGATGGACAGGTGGAGAAAAAAGGCGGCCACCGAGACGGCAGAGGACATGAGGGTGCTGGAGGTAGGAAGCGGACCGGGCTCATTTTCCAGGCACCTTCGCGGCAGGGATATCATCTTGCTCGAACCGAACGAGGTCATGCTCAGGAAATCGCTGCATGGTCCCCTCGGCACTGGAAATTACCTTCCAGTGATAGGTGTTGCAGAACATCTCCCCTTCGTCGAGGGGGTGTTCGACA
This sequence comes from Thermoplasmata archaeon, assembly GCA_021817225.1. Taxonomy (GTDB): domain Archaea; phylum Thermoplasmatota; class Thermoplasmata; order Sysuiplasmatales; family Sysuiplasmataceae; genus JAJZXY01. Next base: position 21,271 of record JAKAVR010000017.1, on the reverse strand, counting down.
GGGTGATGTCCGGTTTCTCCTTCAAGAATTTCATTGACAAGGAGAAGGCGCTGAGGGACATCAGAAGGGTCCTGCGTCCCGAGGGCAGGGTCGTGATTATCGACATAGCAGAGCCAGATTCAGGCATCAGAAAAAGGTTCATGAATTTCTACATGAAGCATGTGCTTGGAAGGCTTGCGATACTCGTTGTGCCAAGAAAGGTGAGAAGGGAGTGGAAGTCAAACCCGTGGCAACATCTGAGCGAGGCATATATGAACCTCGGCCGGCCGGATGAACTTGCTTCGGTCATGAAGGAAATCGGATACAGAAGGTCCGATTTCAGGTACCTGATGACTCACGGTGTTGCAATTGTAAGAGGGGAGAAGTAGCAGTATCAGGGTTATCCTGTTGATGGAAAGACTTTTAATCGCCCTCAAAGTCGGGAAAAGCGATGCTTGGGACAAAGACCAGAATAATTCTAGCAAGGATTGTCTTTGAGCCGCATCTGCTTATCAGCTTCCTGTATGTGGTGCTTGGCGTGCTGATAGCCTCCAGGCAGGTATCAATTTCCATTCCCCTTTTCCTGCTTACACTTGTTGGGGCCGTTGTCTCCCAGATAGCCGCAAACACATACGATGAGTATTTCGATCACAGGCTTGGGACAGACCTTCTGACTGTCAAGACGCCATACAGCGGCGGCGGCAGAATTGTTTACGAGGGCGGTCTGGAACCCAGGGATGCATTCTATGTGGCCACCGTCTCCCTCATAATCTCGTTCTTCATAGGAGTCTATCTCGCATTCGTCAGTGGATGGGAACTTGTACCGCTTTTCTTCCTCGGTGGATTTGCGGGAACATTCTATTCAACTGTATGGCAGCGGAAGGGCATGGGAGAACTCATGCTCTGCGTCATCGGCCTCATAGTAATGGGTGCCTACTTCGTACAGACGGGATACTATTCGATAGAATCTGTATTTGTTGCGATACCTTGCGGGCTCCTGATAGCGAATCTCGTGATAATGAATGAGGTCCCGGATGCCGAAGCGGATGCTGCGACCGGAAGGAAGAATGTTACAACCACTCTTGGCCGCGCCAATGCAGTACGTGCCTATGCCCTGCTTGGCACAGTGATTTACCTCTGGGTGCTCATTTCCGCAGTACTGCACATAACAAGCCAGTACACGGTGATTTCACTCCTTTCCGCGCCAATGATTTTCAGTTCGTATATCTATGCGAGAAACGGTGTTGGCGACCATCCTAAACTCGTGAAGGCGCTCAGGAACAACATAGTTGGAATGTATGTCTTCATTGTGCTGATGGTGGTTGCCTATCTGCTATGAGTCAGGAACAGTTATTAAGTCAATGCCTGCCTTTGCATGAAAAAGGGATGTATGATGGGAGCCGCAGTTTGGCTGAAGGGTCTGAGGATTCCACTCTACTGGGCCTCCGGAGCGCCCGTGCTGCTTACCTATGCACTTGCCTTCAGGAGCGGGAAGGTATTGCATCCACTGATGTGGCTGGCTGGTGCCGTCGCACTTTTCGTGTTTGAGGTTGGAGTAAACCTGATTGCCGAAGTGGCTGACAAGAGCGAGGGCGTCTTCATAACACAGGCCGATACATGGATACCGACAGGGCCGTTCCTGATAGACACGACCGGGCTTCCGGCCGAGAGGATTGCGCGGTATGCCGCCCTAGTCTTCACCATAGCAGCACTGCTTGGTTTTTACCTCGCATTTGAAACGGGCTTCATTGTGATAATGCTGATAGGAGTTGCGGGGTTCCTCCTGACCGTTGTATATGCAGTTCCGCCCTTCATGCTTGGAGCCAGGGGAGTAGGGGAACCCGTCCCGTTTATCGCATTTGGCCCCCTCCCTGCGCTGGCGCTATACTTCCTCCTCACAGGTGAATTGTCTGCCATGGCCGTTATCGTCACAATTCCTGCCTCGTTCTGGATAACTGCGGTCAGGTACGCGCACCACCTTCCCGACAGGAGTTCGAGGAGGGTATCGAGATTCCTGCATATCTACCAGTGGAGGATCGGAAATGCATTCCTGATGCAAACCGTCTTCCTAGTGTTTGGCATGGTCGCCATCCTGCCGATATACCCTCTTTACGGCCCATTCATCCTCGTGCCTCTTGCCGTGTCCGCTCTACTGTCGTATTTCCCCCTCAGGCACACTCGTTCATCCGCAGGCAATGCTGTCGATATCTCCAGGGGCACAAAGTACTACGTTGCGCTTCAGCTCGGTGGAAGCGTGGCGATGGCAGCAGCGCTCCTTCTTGCCTGAGTGCAAAGTTAAAAATTGAGCACTTCGCCTATGGAGTGCAGATGCTTGTTCTGCTGTCGCGGACCGACAATTCAGGTAATTGGGCAGAGAAGGGGAGAAAGGATGGTCTGCCTTCGCCAGCCTACAGGATGAGAGCGGGAAAAATCGGCAGGGGCGATCTTTCAAAACTTGCTTCAGCAGCCGTCAGGCATCACGCCAGGCATGAAACAAGGCTTATCTCAAACTCGCCGGTGATAACGATAGAAGCGGATGTCGAAACACTCACGTCAACCGTCATGTCTGCAAATACATCTTCAGAGTTCAAAAACTGTTTTGAGAATGCGGTTGAAAACTACTGTCGCAGATGGCCGTTTCAGCTCAGAGCGGGGGGCAGAAGGATACTGCTTGAGCGGCCCTCCGTAATGGGTGTGCTGAACGTGACGCCTGACTCTTTTTCTGACGGGGGAATTTTCTTCGACGAGAAGTCAGCTGTCGCACATGGCCTGGAAATGGCCGGGGAGGGAGCAGACTTCATAGATGTTGGAGGAGAATCCACGAGACCCGGTGCATCTCCGGTGAGCGCCCGCGAGGAGATCAGGAGGGTGGTCCCGGTTATCAGGAAACTTTCCTCAGGAACGCATGTTCCAATATCAGTCGATACGATGAAGCCTGAAGTGGCTGCGGCCGCCCTGGATGCGGGTGCATCCATTCTCAACGACGTTTCGGGCCTGAGAAAACGAAAGATGAGAAAACTCGTGTCTGACCGCGAATGTCCCGCCATAGTGATGCATATGCTCGGAGGACCGCGCACCATGCAGAATGCACCCACATACCAGGATGTTGTGTATGAGGTATGCTCATTCATCTCAGGAATGCTTGAGGAGAGCGAGAGTGATGGGGTTGATGTCCGCAATATTCTTGTGGACCCGGGCATAGGCTTCGGCAAGACTGTCGAACACAACCTGCAGCTCCTGAGGGAGCTCGACGCACTGCATTCACTTGGAAAACCTGTGGTTCTGGGAGTTTCAAGAAAGAGTTTCGTACCCGCATTGACGGGTGAAAAGGAAAAAAGACTTGAAGGCAGCTTAGCTGCTGCACTCTACGGTTGCGCAATGGGTGCCAACATTGTTCGCGTACACGATGTCCCTGAAACAAGGAGGGCCCTGCTGGTATGGAATGCAGTTTCAGGGAACGCTTCGTTTGCACCCTGAAGTCTTCACATCTTTCTGTAGGCGGACAGCATGTCACGAAGCGCTGTCAGCATTGAAATCCTCCCCTTCATGTTCTTCTTGAGAGATGAGGAAACCGGAGCCTTTCCAACACCGTCGAATCTGAACATGTCCTCAAGAAAGTCTAGAACAAGCGGCGGATAGGTCGAGAACATCCTCTTGTTGTGGAGCACCCCTGCCGTTCTCTCGGCACGACGGAGCTCTGGAATTACTTCCCTGGCGAGATAATCGTAGTATGACATGAGCGAATCCCTTCCGTATGAGCCGGCGGAGTGAGCGCTTATCACGGCATCTGCGGCCGCGATGCCTGAGGCAATGGCGAAATCCACCCCCCTGTAAGTGAAACCGTGGTTTACGAAGAGGCCTGCGGCATCGCCCGTGTTCAGAAAACCGTTTCCGACCAGGTTGGAAGGTTCAAGAGGGACGGAGTTTGGTATCATATGTGCAGAATACTCTATCATCCTGCCCCCCTTCAGAAGCCTCTGCATATACGGATGAAGACGGAATTCCTCTATCATCAGCTGCACATCCTTTCTGGCACCTGACTGTTCCGTTGGGTCCACAACAATGCCAATCGAAACGCTGTCCGAATTTGTGTACACGAAAGAGCCGCTGGCGCTCAGATAGGAGGCGGGATAACCTATGAAAACGCCCGCGGTCCCTTCATCGTCGGACAGATTGAATCTGTCATTTATTACATCCTTCCCGAGCTCGATTGTCTCCTTCACACCCACCTTGACCTGTGATGGGAGAACATCATCCCTCAGACCAGCCTTCCTGGCAATTGTCGCCGTTACCCCTTCGGCATTCACAACACATTCTGACTCAATCGAATCACCGCCCGAGACAATGCCGCGTACAGCCCCGTCCCTGACGACAATATCTTCAACCCTTGTGCCGGGCACAAGAAGCGCTCCGGCGCCTTCCGCCTTCTCGGCAAGCCACTTGTCGAATCTGCTCCGCCTCGCGATGAAGCTGGAGGCCTTGTTCGCTTCAGACCTGTGCGATGAAAAGTCGATCGATGCGCAGTCGAATTCGTCCATCATGCCTATTGTTTCCCTCACAACGAACCTCTCGACAGGCGCATCCGATTCGAAGTTGCCGAAGTGTTTGCGAAGTATGTGGGAGTAAATCCTTCCGCCGAACAGGTTCTTCCCACCGGGCACCTTCGCGCGCTCCACTAGCAGCACCTTCAGGCCCCCTTTGGCCATCCTGTATGCTGCCGTGCTGCCTGCAGGACCTGCGCCTATCACAATGGCGTCAAATCTTTCCATTGAGTTGTTGCCCCTGGTATGTTATGTTTGCATCTCTTAAAACATTTTCACGTCTACATTCCTGCACGCAGCCGGACACAAATCACCAAGACATACTTATTTATCTGACTGAAGGTTAGTTCAGGATGGTCACTCCATTTGCACTGTATTGGAGGGCGTTAAGGTGTCGAAAATGTCAGGTGTCCGAAAAATCTCAATGATAGGCGCCGGGAACGTGGGCGCCACTGCCGGGCAGAAGATAGCAGAACGAAATATCGCTGACGAGGTTGTCTTTGTCGATGTTGTCGAAGGGCTGCCGCAGGGTAGGGCGCTTGACATGTATGAATCTGCCCCTGTCGAGGGCTTCAACACGAGCGTAAGGGGAACGAATGACTTTTCCGAGATTTCAGGCTCTGACATAATTGTTGTAACGGCAGGGCTCGCGAGAAAGCCAGGCATGACTAGATCGGATTTGCTTGACAAGAATGCAGCAATAATGACAACTGTAAGTGAGAACATCAGGACGCATGCGCCTGATTCGATTGTCATAGTGGTAACGAATCCAATGGACATCATGACATACCTTGTCTACAGGAAGACTTCTTTTCCCAAGAACAGGGTGGTTGGAATGGCAGGCGTCCTTGACACATCCCGCTTCAGGACTTTCGTTGCAATGGAGCTGGGCACCATCCCGTCGCAGGTGACAGGTTTTGTCCTTGGGGGTCACGGCCCCTCGATGGTCCCGGTCATAAGCAATTCATCAGTCGGGGGTGTCCCCCTCACCCAGCTCTTGGGTGCGCAGAAGATAGACGAAATAGTCAAGCGGACAAGGATGGGCGGGGATGAGATAGTGAATTACCTGAAGACAGGAAGTGCATTCTATGCACCTGCATCTTCCATATTCGAGATGGTGAAATCGATAGCGCTCGATGAAAGGAAGATACTTCCCTGCTCAGCCTACATCGACGGCGAATACGGGATCAGGGACATATACACGGGCGTTCCGGTTATGCTCGGAAGGAAGGGCGTTGAGAAGATACTCGAACTGAAAATAGAGAAGTCGGAACTGGATGCACTCAATTCGAGTGCCGACGCAGTCAGAAAGGACATCGAACTGCTGAAGGATCACAAATTCCTCTGATCAGAATATTACCGGCTCGTACCTTCCATCGCGGTAGTACGTTCCCAGCTTGCCAGAGATCGGTATCTTGTGGCCGCACCCCGAACACCTGTTGTCCCTGTCAAGATTCCAGGATGTGATGTCGAAACCGTATCGGCCAACGGCCACCTTTCCGCAGGCGGGGCAGTATGTGTTCTCGTACTTGTGCCCCGGTACATTGCCCACATACACGTATTCCAGTCCTTCCTCCCTTGCAATCTGCCAGTGCTTCTCAAGTGTCTTTACAGGTGTGCTTGGCAGATCCATCATCTTGTAATCGGGGTGAAAACGCAGGAAATGCAACGGAACCTCAGGACCGAAATTATCCACAATCCATCTCGAAAGCCTTCTGGCCGACTCCAGGTTGTCTCCAACCTCAGGGACCACCAGGTCTGTAAACTCGATGTGTATCGATGACCTGTCCCTCATCTCCAGAAGGTAACTGAAAATAGGATCTGCGTCAGGGATTCCTATATACTTCCTGACGAACCCCTTCTCCGCATTGCCCTTGAAGTCCACCGTGATTGCATCGAGGAAATCATTCAGCATCGGTATGTCCTCAGGTGTTCCGTATCCGTTCGACACAAATGCATTGAATATGCCCTTCTTCCTTGCAATCACACCGACATCATGAGCGAACTCCAGGTAAATTGTCGGCTCATTGTATGTATATGCAATGCCTTCGCACCTGTTTTTCTGTGCAAGGCTGACAATCTCCTCCGGTGCAAGCAACTCCCCCTCCACTTTTCTCCTCTGGCTTATATCGTAATTCTGGCAGTAGCGGCAAAGCCAGTTGCACCCGGTGGTGGCAATGGAAAATATCCTCGTTCCAGGCATGTAGTGGACCAGTGGCTTCTTCTCGATCGGATCGATGTGACCAGTGATCACGCGACCGTAGACAAGAAGTTGAAGTCGCCCGCCTATGTTCTGCCTCACGCCGCATAGACCTGTCTGTCCCTCACCCAGTTTGCAGTAGCGTGCACAGGCGGTGCAGCGCACTTTTCCGTCACCGGTATGCTCGAACAGTACAGCTTCCTTCATCCGTAGATAACTACCCCCAGACCACAATAAAAGGATTTGCAGGAGGTCTCAACTGTATATGTTGTATGGCTCCTTAATGGCAGGTTCTGCCTGCCTCCTTACCTTCTCAAGCTGCACCTGGATGTCCTTTGCCTCATCAAGCAGTGGTTTGAGCGAGAGGCTGAATGGCCTGGGTCTGAGGAGCTTGTTGAGAATAGAGACAAGACTGGCCGCAGCCGCGGCATCCGGTATGTCGGTCCTCGCATCTGCGTAAAGGCCTATAACGTCCAGATTCTGAATCCGTCCCATGTTGAGCATAACGGCTGACACTCCGGTTATCATTCCCACCTGAAGCGTCTCGAGCCCCGATTCCTTCATCTTCTTTCTCGAAGCATCACTCGCCCCGATTGCCCAGACAGGTGGAAGCTCGTCAGCCGGCCTTGCCTCCTCCCCCTCTTCCCCCTCGCGCGGAATCGCATCCATCGCTATGAAAGAAGTGCATCCTGCCTCGGTGCCCCACTTTATCAGTTCGCTTGCGACAGCCCTGTGTTTCCTGATCGGAAGCGGCACCTCGCTTGTAAACACCGCCAGGTTAAGCTCCAGGGAACAATAGACGCGACATGGCAATTTTGGCCTGCCGTTATAAATCATTGACACTGGCGGAAAGTCGTCCGAATCCATGGCAGCGACCTGATCCAGCTGAAGGTTGGATATCATGTAATTGGCCGCTATGCTGGCCACCATCCCGACCCCTGTGAAAGCCTCAATCAGGACGCCGTTGTTCAGAGTGACATTCTTGAGCTTGGTTAGAACTACATCACCTGACATTGTTACCGTTATCGCTACGTACAAAGTACTATTTTAGCAGGAGAGTGGCCGTTGCATCCATCCCGGAGGAATATGGACAGCGCAATGCAGCTGGCGGTTCGGCTTGCCGGTCATTCTATTATAACCGAACAATTATCCTGACACGTGCGTGAAAATACAGCTACAGAAAGAGGCATTATCGAAGAACTGAAGCGTGTTTTCAAGTCACCGCCACCTCCCCTGGGAATTGGCGATGATTGTGCGGTGCTGAAAATCGGAAGAGAAGTTGTACTCGTCAGCACTGACATGCTTTCGGAAAGGACCCACTTTCCACCATACATGACCTTTGAGCAGAGAGGTGGAATGGCTGCGGCTGCAAACCTGAGCGACGTAGCTGCAATGGGAGGAAGGCCATTAGCGTTGGTTGTCTCGTTGGGCATACCGGAAAGCATGAGTGTTGCGCAGGTTCGAAGCGTCGCCAGAGGCATACAACGGTGCGCTTCGGAGTATGGAGCCGATGTTGTCGGCGGTGACACAAAAAGGGCAGACGAACTGACCATATCCATCACGGTCATAGGCAGGAAGGCTGGCAGAGTACTTCTCAGGAGTGCGGCACGACCGGAGCAGCTGCTCTGTGTTACTGGAGAGCTGGGCGGGGCAGCAGCCGATTTCCTAAAGTGGAAGAAAGGGAAGAGCCCGGGGTCAAAGTCCAAGCTGACATCACCCATACCCAGGATAATTGAGGGAATGTCCCTTTCTTCCAGGGGCGTTGCATACGCGGCGATAGATATCACCGACGGACTTGCACTTTCTGCGTGGTATATCAGCAGGGCGAGCGGCGTTGGGATTGAAATAGAAAGAAAATCCCTGCCTGTTTCCCCTGCTTTGACGGAGACTGCAGACGGGGAGGAGCAGCTGAACGAGGCACTTTTCTACTGGGGAGGGGATTACGAGCTTCTTTTCACTGCAAAATCAGCTGCTTCGGTTGTGAGACTGTCAAAAGAGCTCAACACCCCCCTGAGTATAATCGGAAAAGTGACAAAGGGCTTGGGAGTCAGGCTGAGAACTGAATCAGGCGTGGCGCGGCTTGAGGAGAGGGGATATGATGCCTTCGCGAAAGGCGGCATCGAGTCTGCCGCTGATTGAACTTGAGGAATTTTACGTTACCCTCCTGGGCCACTACGGCGATCCAATGTGGTGGCCTGCCGACACGCCATTCGAGATGTGCGCAGGCGCGATTCTTACACAGAACACCTCCTGGAGGAACGTGGAAAGAGCCATTGCCGGACTGAAGAAACTGAACCTGATGACAGCATCTGCGATCGCAGGGACAGCACCTGATGAACTTGAGCGGGTGATCAAGCCGAGCGGAAGCTACAGGCAGAAGGCCAGGAGGCTCAGGCTGTTTGCCGAGTTTGTCCTTGAAAGTTACGGAGGAAGGGTGGAACATATGCGTGAAGTCCGGGTAGACACCTTGAGGAAGGAACTGCTTTCGATACACGGGATTGGTCCCGAGACAGCCGATTCCATCCTTCTTTATGCATGCGATAAACCTGTCTTCGTGGCAGACGCATATTCCAGAAGGATACTGGGAAGACTTGGTATAGCACCCGGAGAAACGAGTTACGGCGCGCTCAAGTCAATGGTGGAGGGCAGGCTTCGGGAAAATGCTCCAGTGTACAACAGGCTCCATGCGCTGCTCGTTGAGTTCGGCAAACTGCTGTGCAGGCAAGAGCCGCTCTGCTCAAGTTGTTTTGTCTCTTCAAGATGCAGGTACGGCTTGAACAGGCTAAAGGTAAAGAAGCGGGTCTCCGAAGACGAGGACGAATAGAAGACCGGCCGTGAGAGCCAGAATGAACGGTATTTTGGGTGAAGTCCATGCGGTCCTCCAACCGAGACTGCGCATTCTGTCGAGCATACAATCTTCGTCCACGGAGCCGAGTTTTTTCACTCGCCTGGGATTGCCCGTTTCATCCGGCACTTCAAGCAGCCATTCCTTCCTCAGATCCACTGAGGACACGTCCTTCTGGCGCCCGAGAAACATGTGAGGCAGCTTCACCCTGCCCCTGGCCGCGTTCTCGGCAAAAAGGGCAATAGGAATAGACAGAGAGAAAATCGCCCCCATCAGCAGAACGCTCAGGAAGAATGGCAGAGTAAGAGTGGCGAAAAGAGGCTGGACCATGCCTGTAACAGCGGGTGGATAGACTGGGAAAAGGAGTGTGAGAGTCACGAGAGATTTTGCATCCGCGCCTCCCTTAATCACATCTATTTTGTAAAGCACTATTATGAAGAGGATCCAGAGGGGGATTGATGCAGCTATGTCGACGTAAGTCAGCCCGATGAATGGATAGACCTCGTAGGCGGAGATGAGGAGAAGACATATCCCTATGGTGTACCGCAACAAGGTTCCACGCCTGCCAAGAGCCCCGTTCCAGTCTATGAACATGTCAGCAAACAAGAAGAAAGGGAGGACAAGAACAATGGCTGAGGCCCCAGGCAGTGGAAGTCTGCCGGTATAGACATTCAGAGCAATCACAACAAAGGCGACTCCGCCGAGAATGATCCAGAGGAGATTGCTTACTTCCCTTTCCCGGACATCCTCGACGGATGCAATGAAAAAGACAGAAAGGGCGGCTGCGATGGTAGCGACGTACTCCAGGTCCACGCACTGAAGACAATTTGAGTATTAGATAACACTTTTTACCATTAAAGGTCGCGAAAGCCCATGAATTTATTAATGGGATGAAGCGACCGATGACTTTACAGATATCGATAATATTCGATGTGTTGTGAACTATCGGCACAAGAGGACATCTGTATCGTTTCTCAATCTCCATTTCGTATTGTGCCCGAAGTACAGGAGGCAACTGCTCACGGGCAAAATCAGGAAACGCCTGGAGAGCGCCGTTCATAACGGCATTTCCGCGCCATTCGCACGCATCGCATTCGAAGGACGACTGTGTCCGTCTTCTTCCTATGCCATGACAGACATGGCATTCCTGTGAGGCGTATGCCTCGCCCATATAGGCAACAGGTACACCCTGCCACAGCGCCTTGTATTCTATCATGGACATCAGCCTGCAGAAAGGCATGGAGTTGACTATCCGGTTGAACCGCGTACCTCTGCCCGTGTCGCGGTGACCGCCAGTGAAATCGCCGATATGAACGGCTCTCTCAACATAGGACATCGTTGGGAGAGGTTCCGGCTGCTTGTCGGCCGGAACGGGGCCGGCTCGACACGGCCCATGAACCCGGCGATGTGATATCCATGGAGAATGGACTCAACGGGAACCCCCACGACTTCAATCGTGGTAGGATGTCAGACGTGTCTGATTCGGTGAAAAAACATCAGCTCTCTGGTTCAACAATCACATGCTTGAATTCTGGCATTCTCTTCACAAGCTCCAATTGGACCTTGTCTATTGCCTTCTCAAGCTGATCGGTTGTCAGCCCGTCCCTGAAATTAATCCTTATCACAATAAGAAGGCTCTCTGGGCCGAGGTATATCGATTTTATCTCCCGTATCCTGTTGACATCCGGAAGCGTCTGCAGATCAGTTGTCACTTTGAGCATCTGCGCTCTGTTGAGTCCCTTCCCTATGAGCAATCCCCTTGATTCGGCCGAAAGGGCAATTCCGGTCACAAGCAGCAGGATTCCGTTTATGACAGCAGCGAGGGAGTCGAAGTAATTGTACCCGGTGTAACTGACAAGTGCCAGGGCGCCAACAGCCACAAAGCTCGAGGCGATGCTCATAACGTCCTGTAGCAAAACAGTCCTGACGCCCTGATGATACTTCTGGAGCGCGTCAGGACGGTTGTCATAGAACCTTCTCTTCCTGTAGATGATGTAGAGGAGGCTTGCAGCGCTCACTGCAATCGTAATGCCAAGCACTGTCATGCTGAGCCCGATATTTGTCACCCTGCGTCCGTCGTAGAAATCGAACAGGCCGCTCAGCACAACCACTGCACCGCTGACCGAGAAGACGAACACGCCGCTCACAAACGACCAGAAGAATCTCTCCAGCCCGTATCCGAAGTGATGAAGCTCGTCTGCAGGTCTTAGTGAGCTCCAGATTGCAAACAGGAGCAGGCCACCGCTGGCAAGATCGCTGAGCTGATAGAGCGCTTCGGAGAAGACAGCCGCACTCTTGCTTATGAACGAGATGGCCAGTATGAGAATGAAAAGCAAACCATCTGCCAGCAGCGTCATCGAGATTGTTCTGTAGCTTTTGTCCTTGGACAACATTTCCTGTTCTGTCGTGCATTGATATAATTGCCATCAAGTAAAAATCTTTTTGAAACGGAGATGCCCTGGGCCTGAAGTGCTTTCCCCTTCAACAGGCAACAATTCATTTAAATAGCGCACACGACAATTTAACACTAGTCAAATGAAGACGCTGATTCTCTGCGTTGACCGGGATGATGACCTTGGCGCCAAGGCGCACCTCACCGGCCCGTTTGTTGGCCGAGAGGCCAACTTCGAGGCAGGCACAGCCCTGGCACTGGCCGACCCGGAGGATCCGGATGCAAACACGGTGCTTTCCGCAGTATCAATGTACGATGAGCTCTCGAAGAGGGGCATGGAAGTCCAGGTTGCCACCATCGTGGGAAGCCAGAACGTCGGCATTGAGTCGGACAGGATACTTGCGCAGCAGCTTGAAAAGGTAATTGAAATTGTCAAGGCCGACAGGGCCATACTGATCAGCAACGGAGCAGAGGATGAATTCTTCTATCCGGTGATATCGTCGAGAATAAAGATAGACAGCGTGCGAAGGATTTTCATAAAGCAGACGCCCACGGTGGAGGGCGTCTACTACATACTGATAAAAACGCTGAGAGACAAGAAAATGAGGAGGAAGATCCTGGCGCCAATTTCGGCCATACTCTTGGTTTACGGCTTCTTCCTTATGTTATCCGATCTTCTCAGCCTGAGCAATACGCATAACATAGGCTACATCTCGGGAATTGCCCCCGGGCTGATAACGTTCGTGATCGGCCTTTACCTGATTTGGTACGCCTATGACATAAGTGAAGCGATAAAGAGGGGATCGAAATCCATCTGGAAGGCCATCAGGTCAGGCAGCCAGATGCTGCCATTCGCAATCGTCACCGCCGTAATGATCGTGCTCGGATTTCTCTATGCTTCCTCAACGGTGATAGATGCAAGAAACGTCCCGCCCCAGATACTGGTGCTCATATTTGTCTCAAGCTTCCTTTGGATAGGCATATTTGCAGTATTTGTCCTGGAGGTTGGCAGGTTCGTGAATGTCTACATAAGCACACGGAAGATTTCCTGGTCTTCAATCACCGCAGGTCTCATGTTCCTTGCCATCGGGCTCATAATACAAGGTGCAGTCGATTCAATCAAGCTGATTTACCATTTGGTACCCATAAACACGGCGCTCATTGTGGTCGAGGTGATTGCGGGAATACTGACGGCCATGTTCGGTGGATTGCTCAATGTCGGTGTTCACGGCATGGACGGCACACCGATTGATGACAACGACGAAAGAAGCGAGAGTCCTGAAGCTGGAACCCAGGTTCTGAAATGAAATGGGAAGACTGGAGAGCAAGTTACGAACACATACTTTCTGACTTCTCTTATGACCCGGGGAATGAGCAGAAAGCCAGGGAGGCAGGGAACAGAGCTTCTGCTTCCAATCCTGCCATAATGAAGGGAGAAGAAGCGCTGGGAGTGCTCAGGAAGACGCTGGCCCGCAAGTGCCTCGTAACGGGAAATGCGCCTTCTCTGGCGGTGGACATGGACAGGCTGCGTGCAGCCGGTGAAGTCGCAGGAAGGGCAATAATCGCTTCCGACAGTTCGTGCCGGACGCTCCATGGCCTTGGAATTGTCCCCGACATAATAGTGACCGACCTCGACGGTGACGTTGAAACAGAGAAGGGAATGAATGGCGCGGGCTCTCTTGCTGTTGTGCACTTCCACGGTGACAACATAGCCAGAGCGACGGAATTCACGGGCAGTTTGAGAGGAAGGGCAATAGTCACAACACAGGCGGGTCCCACGGATTGCACATTCAACTTTGGCGGTTTTACTGACGGTGACAGGGCTGTTCTCCTGTGCGAGGAATTCGGAGCCGCTGATGTGATTCTGGCAGGCTTCGATTTTGAAAGAATAGCCGAGAAGGGAACAGAGGGAGATATCAAGAGAAGGAAACTTGCACGAGCGAAGTCAATTGTGGAAGATGCCTCCTTGCGCGGCCTGAAGATTACATATGCTTGATTCGATGTCACGATGCGGGGAAATGATTATCGTGCCGGTTATGCTCGAGCGGAGGGAAAAAGGAGAGTATAATAATACGGTGCTGTTCACTCCTTGCTTGACGGACCGCAGGTGAGAGAAAAGTGGATACGTACGCCATTGTTGCGCTCATTTTCATAGCATACTTTGCCCTTCTCGTGTTTCTCTGGAAATCAGGACTGGCGAAGAAATGGAATATTTCGTTCATGGGACCGATGATCCTCCTCAGGACTGAGAAGGGGAGAGGTGCAATCAGACGGGTAGCAAAGGCAAGACGCTTCTGGATCATTTATGGCAAGATTTCACGTGTCCTGTTCCTCATAGGAATGACCGCGATGATTGTGCTGCTGCTCTGGGAGTCAACACTCGTTCTCAGCATACCGAAACAGAGCATACCTTCACCGCAGACGTACCTTCTGCTGCCAGGCATCAATCCTTTTGTTCCTCTCGGCTACGGCCTTCTTGGAATAATAGTGGCTGTAGTGCTCCACGAATTGGCGCACGGGGTGCTTTCAGAGGCGCAGGACATAGAGGTCAAATCGATGGGAGTGCTCCTCTTCATTGTTCCTGTTGGAGCATTCGTCGAGCCCGAGCAGCAGCAGCTTGAGTCTGTGGAGCCAAGGAAGAGAATAAGGGTCTTTGGCGTCGGACCGGGGACGAATATAATCATTGCGGTGGTATGTGCTGTTCTTTTCCTCGGCCCATTCATGGGAAGCGTAACGCCGATGCACGATGGCCTGGCGGTAGTGTCCGTTGGTGGCAATAGCAGCGCGTCACTGGCAGGGATCAAACCATGGAGTGAGATCGTATCCATCAACGGAACAAATCTGACCTCCAGCAGCGGACTCGCGCCCATTGGAAATCTCGAGCCCGGCCTGAATTACCCTGTTGTCCTGCTTCAGAACGGAAAATACCTGACGAAACAGGTTCAGGCCGGAATCGTCATAACCGGGACCATCTCGAATTCACCTGCTTCGCTGAGCGGTATCCAGACCGGCTGGGTGATAGAGAAGATGAACAACACTGTCATCTACAACCAGGAGACGCTCTCCGGAGTCTTCAACAGGACCGTGCCTGACCAGACTGTCCCGTTCGTCTTCGTTGCTGCAAACGGAACCACCATAAGCAAGGACGTAACGCTCAGCAGTGAAAAGGCGGTGGAAGGCATAACGACAGGAGGCAGACAGATCGGCTTTCTTGGCATCTACTACTCATACATGGGACTCGGTGCAGTCCCCGTCAGCAGCGTTGTCGGGATTCTCAAGGACCCGTTCTACGGCGCCACCACACCCGATTCGTACATAACCAGCGGCCTGCAGTTTCTCGTCCTTCCATTTGCAGGACTCTCCCCGGTTCCATCCGCGCTGGCAGCGAATCTCAATGCAGGCGGCATTTCCGGAGGCAGCCAGCTTTTCTGGATAGCCGCCAATTCATTGTACTGGCTGTTCTGGATTGACCTTTGGGTTGGTCTCTTCAACATGCTGCCAGCACTGCCGCTTGACGGAGGATACCTGTTCAAAGACAACATAAGGCTCCTTCTCAAGAAGACAGCGAAGAACGGGACGGAGGAAGGGCGGGAGAAGCTGGCGAGAGGCATAACCAACATCTTCTCCGTTCTTGTCCTGTTCCTTATAATCTGGCAGATAATCGGCCCCAGGCTTCTTTACCTCTAGAAAGGTATTTGTTATCTAATATGTATTCTAACCCGATCACTTGTTCAGTCCAGATAAGCAGCTCAAAGAGATAATACTCGAGGAAATAAGGTCGGAGCCCGTATCGATAAGCGGCCTGGTCAGGAAGCTCAAATCGAGGGGGATTGATATCCACAGACTGGTGCTGACAGGCTATCTGAAAGCCCTGACAGATACAGGTGTAATACGCGAGAAGGCCATTCCTCCTTCCAAGATATTCACGCCCATCGGGCCAAAGGATATGACGATCTACGAGGCCATTGCGAACGCATGCGAGGAGAACGGTCTTGACAAGAGGAAGGCGACCGCAGTCGCAGTCTACACCCTTGAAAGGCTGTTCCACAGACCCATATTCAGGAGGGAACTGAACGAGATGAAGATGGGGGAGACGGCGGAGCTGAGGCATGCGCCGCAGGCCACGGTCGCTGAAGCCAGGAGGATACTCGCCAAAGCGGGCTACAGGATCCCCGAGTCGGAGCCTGCATATACGGTGGAAGGGGAATATGAGCACGAGTCGAGGGCAGTGCTGACTTCTGCACTGTCCGCATCCTACAGGCTGTCATACCTTGCGCTCGACACAAAACAGCTGACACTCTGAGGTACCAGGCCGCCTGCGTTGCCGGCCGCTTCACAGAAGGTTTGACAGCAGGGTCCTCGGCCCCGCTTCCCGACGAGCGCACGTAGTCCGCGGTAAGACTGCTCCCGTCAGGGCCTGGTCCGATTTCCGCGACCATTCCAAGAGTCACGTCCCTCCGGACATGTCGTCCTGGCTCCTCGCGCCCCGCCGGACGAAGCCTCATCGTTCCCGGCTGCGCCTTCTGTGTTACGGTTACGTCTCCACAGGCTGTCGCCCCCGCTATCGACGATTTCGGTGTAAAAGGGCACGCCGAGCGCCCCGGCCAAGCCTGGCGATTGTTCTAACCTGGCAACAATATAATAAGGTTCTCATGCCGCCTGCTTTGGGACAATATCCAGCCACTCCCCGCCGCCGAACTGCATGATCTGGCTGCACGCGATACGTATGGCTGTGATGTTTCTTCGAAACTTGACGTTTGTGAATGAAACGTACCCAAAACACCAGGAGTCCTTCATTGATTGTCCTGCCGTTGAGCGAGAACAGCAGTGGAAGGAAACGCATATGCTCGGATGAGCTGAAGGAGATGGCATCATCTGTGTGTGAGCAACAGGGTTGCAGCCGGTCTTGTCCGAGTGTTCGGTGAGAAGCTGCGCATCACGCGCGGTTTCTCATACAAGACAGTCGAATTTCCAGTACCTTGTCCTGACAGCCGGTGTGCACACCAATGTCATATCCGCTCTCTCATCCACCGATGACCACAGCACCGGTGAACTCTCCCATTTCCCTGCAGTCGTGGAAACGACTGCATCCAACTGTCCCGCAGTGGGCACGCCGCTCGGCGACAGGCTGTATGCTGCCCGTAACATATGCTCTGTCGTGGAGAAGTATGGTGTGACGCCTTACTTCCTTCCGAAATCGAATTCAAAATTCAGGAGCCACGGTGTTCAGTCATGGGCCGCCATGATGCATTCGTTTGTTCTCGACACTCAGCAGTGGCTGAGCGCCTACCACATGCGTTCTAATGCCGAGGCGGTCATGTCGATGCTGAAGAGGAGGCTCCCTGCAAGGATAAGGAAGAAGCTGCCCGGGAGGAAGGCGACAGAGGAGTTCCTTAAGGCGAATGTCCACAATGTGAGGCAGTGCTGCCACCTCACACACACCGAGCCTACAATGGTTCGAAGTATCGGCTCATAATATTGTCCCAAAGCCGTACAGGCTATATAAAAATCAGTAAATGAAGATGCAGATTCATGCTCATTTACCGAAAACGTGAGATATTACTTTCTTTTCAATGATACGCGAATTGGGTAATTCGGGACATCCAAGTCGAAACTGTCTTCCAACTGGACAAGCCAATCAGGGACAGAAGATATCCGATCTACAGGGATGTCATGAGTCGGCTTTGAACTGTAGAGATATGGCTCTCTTTCTGATTCACTTGATTTCCTATTCTAACTTCCGATATAGAACAGATTAGGAGCACATTTATATCTTCTGACTTGATAATCGAATGATATAATTCATATTGCAACTTGATATGTAGAAATCAGAATGCAACTTATCCGAGTCTTTGAGAAACAATCGGGCCTGATCAGGTTGATATTATTACTGAATGACAAGGGCGAATATCTCCTGTCGAAGATTTGGGGCGAAGCGGGTATCTCCATCAACCAAGGATATCGGTCAATGGAGAAGGCTAAGCAGATGGGACTTGTTAAACAAAGGGTGGACAATAGTTAATATCCGCCAAAGAACTTGATCTCCTTGACCGAAAAAAGGCAGAAAAGTAGCGAAGAAATTGGAAGATATTGACGAAATTCTTGAAGCTGCTTGATCTATTTGAGTTCGCCTGATATTTGATGCCCAAGAGTGCATCAATAGTGGAGATGACTTACGCACCAAATAAATAAATATTGTAGTTAGTATAAATGAGGGCTAATGAACAATTAAGATAGAGGAAGTGAAACTGTGAGTACGAAATATCGACACCTTGTTAGAAGATTGCATTCGTGATGGAGTTCTTCACAGAGAGGACATCGGTCAGTGTACATGGTCTTCTGTAGATTCATCTATACCGTGTATCCTTCCTGCCTCTTCTTCATAGCCTCCATGTTCAAGTACCTTCTTCCCGTGATCCACTCTTCATCGATATCCATCGACAGCGACACCGTCAGTCTGAGAAGTGATGGAACGTTTGGAAATGCACCTGTCTTCTTCGTCCTTCTCTTCAGTTCCAGGTTCATCCGTTCCATCATGTTCGTCGCCCTTAGCCTTCTCCAGTGTTCCTTCGGAAATGCTGCAAAGGAGTGAAGGGAGTCATGATGGCGGTCGAACATGTCGATCGCCTTTGACAGTCCCTTAAGCTCCAGCATCTTTCCGGTTTCCTTCACTGCGGCCGGTTTGTCCAGTGCATTGTGTAATGCGTCTATGAGCTCATGCCAGTGCTTTCCGGCTATGACCTTCATCAGGTTCCTGATGAAGTGTACATGGCACATCTGCCATGATGCACCGAGAAAGCACCATTTGCCGGTAAAATGAGTAGTTACAAATGCATCAGTCTGACTGTATCACGGATCCGACCAGAGATGCGGCGGTTTGTATTTCGCTGTTGTTAAATGCTCCGGCCAGGAGATCGTCTGCATTCTGGCCATAGATAAACTCGGGGGTGAAAAGAGGACCGTTAAGTATCCAAGCACCCTTAGGCCCCAGTACTATCACATTCGTATTGACGTGCTGCAAGATGGTCCCGCTGGAGATATTGACACTATTGCCTGGCATTCCAAATGTGGGAAGTGTCTCCATTGCGCTTCTCTCGAGCGAGTAGACTTCCTGCGGCAATTCAGACTGGAGCAGGCTGATTCCGAGTTCCAGAGAGTCGCTTCTGTTAACAGACAGCCCGCCTGTTGTTTGATTCATGTACTGATTGTACACATATAGCGGGTGAAACCAAACACCCCCAACTGTGAATTGTTTTTCAAATATGACACCGGGGGTATTCGGGAAGCTGTCGTATGGATCCGAATAATGGGGGCTCACGTAGATAGACATATTCATTGCGCGCGAAAAATACACATAAAATGCCCATGAATCCGCTGCACCTATTGGACAGCCATACCATGAAACATAGTATACCTGCGTTGTGTTACCGTAGTCTTGTCCAGAAATATGGGTGAACTGCCCCCAAGTCAGTCCGTTCGCCAGATTGGTAGAGCCCGCATTCTCCAATTCAAATAGCCGCTTGTAATACCCTGAAGCTGCAATGCTGCCTATCAGAAGTGCAATTACAACTATAGTTCCAGCAAACGTGAAAAACTTCTGACGCCGTGTCATGTCCAAACCTGTTCGGTTAGTTGTCAACACAGCAAGTAGTCACAATGGCTCCATTTGGAGCACAATAACTACCCGATGTCGAGAAACTTGAGCCTGAAGGAGAGTAATAGAGGAAGAAACTTCCGTTGAGTGTTATCGTCTCGATTTGATAGTAGACTGAACAGCAGGGACCAGGAGAGGCGCCAACGACGAGTTGGACCTGCTGATTCATACTGATATTCGCGTCGTTGAAATTCGACGAACCTGCTGTCAGAAGCCAATCGCCTTGAGCGCTGTAACCATCAGCGTACGCACCGTTTGCAATCGTCTGTCCGTATGAGAAACTCCATCCATATAGGTCTTCGGATTGAGGAACGCCTGTGTAAGAATAGTCACTGTACTGGACCACGAGAGTTGAAGAAGGAGGAGTGTAAGTGACTTGGAAATATGGCGACGGGAAGATGCCTTCAAGGTGCACTCCTAGAGTGTAACTCGTTGACCCAGACCCTGTGCTTTGGTCCGGAGAGACGCTTTGTATATCGTAGAGGTAGGAGTTTTCTGTTCCTGGATACGCCTGGTAACTGCTCATGTAATTTATGTTGCTACTCAAACTATTGATGCTGCCTACATTGGGTAAGGTACTGCTAGGTGTGAACTTAATCCAACCCATGGTAGTAACCGGGATTTCATAAACACCGGGTAGGCTGGAACCATAGGCCACCAACGTATTCTCTGACCATACTCCAATGTCGTAAATGTATTCGCCATACTGATTGTTGTTACCGACTGTCTGACCAGTTAACAGCATAACAGTTCCAGATGGTAGGTTGTTGTCCAGGTACGTAACTTCATCTGTGGTGGAACTGGGGCTAGCAACCGAAACACTTGCTTGGGCAACTAGCCCTCTCATCAAGCTCTGCCATGAATGTATTCGAAGTAAGAAGTTCATCTTGCCGAGTCCGTTCGAAAGCGGTAGGTTATTGATCTTCAGTAATCCAGCAACACCATTCGCGGCTATCAAATTGCCCGACGGAGAAGGCTCGACAGGTAGTAACCCCATGATGTTGGAATGGAATTCCGTTGCCCATGCGGCCCCGAGGAAATATTCCATAGAGGTAGCGTTCACACCGGTAGGATCATAAATCATAAGCAAATCTCCCTTCCCAAATAGATGGGCTGTGGAATTGACAGTTAGGAGATTTGTCTCCACTGCTTGGTTGTTGACTACCAGGCTTGACTCATTCGGAAGATAGTTCAAGTCAGAAATAGAAACTTGCTGTATCGCTCTTACTGGGGCTCCAACACTCGTCAAGAAAGTTGCAAAGCTAGTGGGCCCAACATAGTATGTGAGAAGACCAGAGGGATACTGAAGATTCAGACTCCCCGAGTTAAACGAAGCTTGCGTTCCTGCGAAGCCCGTTCGTTGACCGAATGCCGGAATTAGCATTACCGACACTGATATGACGACTACGGCCAAGGCACAAAATAATAGCCTGCTTCGTTTTACACCTTTCATATGGCTCAACACCCCCTCTCCTACCCCTAAGAAAGTCCCATGCCAATATAAGAAGATGTGTAACCAGACGTAATCAGACGGCTTTGGGACAATATCCAGCCACTCCCCGCCGCCGAACTGCATGATCTGGCTGCACGCGATACGTATGGCTGTGATGTTTCTTCGAAACTTGACGTTTGTGAATGAAACGTACCCAAAACACCAGGA
>JAKAVR010000016.1 GCA_021817225.1 Thermoplasmata archaeon | reverse complement strand
GCAATAAGTTGTGAAGAGATGATGGCAAGCCGCAGGATTGAAGGGATCTGCAAATCTTGCCAGCGCCCCCTCTTTGTGAAGCGGGCGTGGAGGGATTCGAACCCTCGACCACTTGCTTAGGAGGCAAGTGCCATATCCTGACTAGGCCACACGCCCCGAACAAAACAGAGTAAGCTGTTTGGATAAATAATAGCGCTACTTGTTTTCCTGCTGCCCTTCCTTTATCTCCTCGGGAGCGGGCTGTGCCTCTGGTGCAGCTTCCTCCTTCCTGGGGGGTGCTGCCTTGGTGTATCTCTCCACGAACTCGACCTGTTCCATTCCGGCGGTTTCGTACGAATCTGCCACCACCCTGAGCTTGGCTGCAATCCACTTCTGGTCAAGCTTCACCGTGTCAGGCAGTAAAATGGTTGCCTTCTTGTCGTCAATTGCAACATCAAAGCCCACGTTCGTTCCGTAGTACATGTCGATAAGTGCTTTGATCTTCTCAAGCGGGTCGACTACCTTTCTGATCACCTTGTACTTGTATTTCAGCACATGTCCGGCAAGCGGGTTGTTGAAGTCGATCCTCACCCTCCCCACTGTGGCCTGTGTTATCCTTCCCACTCTGTCGCCTATGCGGACATCGATGCCGACCTTAGGCTCGACTTCCATCCTCTCGAATTCCCTCGCAGAGTAGAGTTTCACCTGTGCGGGATCCCTCGGACCGGCCGCATCTTCCGCCTTTATCTCCACCTCGACGTCCTCTCCGACACTGGCTGCGAGTATGGAGTTCTCCAACCCCTTGAAGAATCTGTTCTTTCCAACGATTTCGTAGATCGGAGCGTATACAGTCTTTTCGTCGTAGATGTCCGCCTTTTCGGCGTTTTCCTTGCTCGTTGTCTGGAAGAGTTTCCCTGTCTCATTGATCCATGCATCGAGTTCAAGCTGTATAAGGTCGCCCGAGTTGATCTTTGAATCTGTTGTCTCTTCTGTACTGGTCTGGGCGTCGTTTGCCATGTTCTATCACCGGTGTAATAATGATGGGATTACAGGGGTATTTTTAAAGCTTGGCATTTGAAACGGCTGTTTCAAGCACGTGCAGAGCTCTGTGCGGATCATGCTAAATGGCCGGTGTCCGGCCGGTTGAAGGAGCCTTCCGTCCCTGCCCGATTGGTCTCTGGCTCCTTCCTGCACTAGTACTCCATACGGAAGGCGTTTATCATTTCGCGGACAATGTGTTCGAAGGATGTCAAATAATCTATTTAAGAAAAGGACGGGACTAATTGCGCAGAGGTAAAATATGAAGGGTATACGGAGAATGCTAGCAGTCTCCATAGCTGCACTCATGATGCTTTCGGCAACGTCGCTTGTTCTCGCAGACGGGAACCAGAGCATGCCGACGCAGAAAGGGACGAACACTCCTGTGTTTGTCCAGTCTGACTCTAGCAAACTGATAGTACAGAACAGCGCGATAACTGTGTGGTTCCAGGGATACAAGCCGGTCCTGCACATATTCCAGCGCAATGCAAGCGGAATCAACACGGGCTTCACAGTCGCCGTCAGGGGCGTCTACGAGCTCAACTCCACAAACAAGCCAGTCGCAGTGCTCCCAATGACCAGGGCATTCCCTGAAATAGAGAGCGCAGGTAACGGGCCGCTCAACTATTCGAGCGGTGTATCTGTCGTGTACAACAACACAACAAAGATGATAAACATCACATTCAGCCTTACTGCAAACGAACTGAAGGTAATGCCTTATGCAGTTGGCACCGACAACGCCCAGGCAAGCGACATGATGAGCTGGTCCAACCTGATTGCCGGACCAGCATCCGTTCAGGTTGTTTTCCACATAAATGCAACAACGGCACATGTGAAGTTTGACCTGCTCGTCAACCAGTGGACATGGTTGAACAGCACATCCGACAAACTTGCCCTCAATGCGGTTGTCATGGGACACCAGACGGTCCGTGACAGCTCTGGCCAGGAACCAACAAATCAGGGTGTAACAGTAAGCGAGCCTGACGGCAGCAACCAGGCAGGCAGCAGCGTTGCAACCGCTGCCTCACAGGCGCCTGCTGTCCGGGGACCTGAAGACAGTGTGTCCATAGTCGGGCAGAACTTCCTGAAGCTCGGATACGTCAGCTGGGGAAAAGAGGCAAATGCAACATACGCCAACAAAACAACCACCGCGGTCAACGTGACAATGACAATGTTCAGTCACGGCTTTACCGAGGAAGACTTCAACTACACGAGTCTGCTGTTTGTCTTCAACACACCCGCTGGTTGGGCAACCAACTACAGCAAGCTTGCCTATGACCCGACAATTGGCCTTGCATTCTCATCCGGCTCCGGCCTGACCCCCGAGGTTGTGGTCCTGGGCTCAGCGGCTGGAATTGTGGTTGCACTGTCGGCAATCGGCGCTGTCATGATGATGAGAAGAAAGAAGTAGGCAGCTTCGAAACGAATTCAACAAACCACTTACTCTCTGTTTTTTCCTAATCCGCAGGGGCACAAAGGTTAAAGCCTCATGGAGCAAGTCAAGTCGTGGTTGTAGTCCAATGCAGAGCATCAAAGCGGCGACTCTGGACGAAAGGATAAGCTCCGACCCGGAGCTGCGGACTGAGTTTGTAATTTACGTCTATTACCAGTATAACGAAAACCTCACCATGGAGGATGTGTCCTCATCCATGGACGCGATTCTCCAGGCGAAAGAAGCTGTTTTCCAGGAGGGCAGCCTGGCTCAGGCAGTATTCTCGTCCGTCCTGGGAAAGGGCAGCTCAGGAAACAGGTTTTCGAAAGAAGAGGCATTCGGTGCACTGGGAAAGATGAAAATCGAAATCGATGCCGCAAAGAGGGAAGGTCACGATTTCCTGTCCGACTTGGTCATCCGGGACTACCTCATATTCGAACGGTACCTCCTTGGAGCGTACGTCGAATTCATGAACAGGACAAGCTCGCTTGCCTCGGTTCACAACTATCTGGATGCCGAGATGGAAGTATACAGGGCCGCATGCTTCTGTTTCCCTGGTGTCAGAAAACATGCCGATGAGGTCTTCGGGAAGGTGTACAGGGAGCCTTCCGCGGCGGGAGGGGCCGAGGGTGAGAAGGTCAGGAGGATCGAGTTTCTTCAGTGGTTTGTGGGCCAGTATGTGATACCTGCGGTTGACTCGGTACCGTCCGAATGGTATTACACCCATTTCAGGAAGCATCTGAACCAGAGGGTCCTTCCCATATTCAGGAATGTCCTTCAGCAGAGGCGCTCGGTGTTTGTCGTATCATCAAGGTCAAAGAACGGCGTCGTCCTGAACGATGTCCTCTATGCAGAGAATTTCAATGTGAAGATGACTGACGCGGATGCGCTTGAGAAGGGGAATGTGGTCGAATGCACCATAATCCGACATGCATCATCAAGCAGGATCAACAGCATCGTGCGGCTCATATCACCTGATGATGCAGAAAAGGTTCTGGCGGACGTGAACTCGAGACGGCAGCTTATGACGGAGGTGCACAGCAGCTTCATCGCCTCCTTCGGATCGGAGTCCGTGGTCGCCGGAAGCCCGCGGGAGGCCATAGCCGCATACAGCACGTTCATTGGCAAGTACTCCAGGGACAAGGGCATGGGAGATTCGGGGCTGCCGAAGCTCGTAAACGCCGAGGTATTCAATTCGCACCAGGAATTCAGGGCAGCACTGCTCTGCGAGGTGAACAACTTCTACCTTTCCATCTACTACCCCATGCTGATGGATGCTCTCGAGGGCAGGATGAACAGGAATTCCGCCGCAGAAATTACAGACATATGCCTGACGAATGGGATCGCCCTGCCCTTCACAACGCTGAAGAGGTTGATTGCAAGGCATGGTCCGAGGCTGCTTGAACTCGAATCCATTATCAGGCCAGAAGTTGGAAGCATGGAGGAACTGAGGTCGCTTGTGAGGAGGGAGAGGGGCCACTCCTGGGAATACACCCCCGTCACCCTCGTTTCCGGGAGTCCACCTGCCGGGGGCCTTTCCGGCAGCAGCGGAAACTGAGCCCTGTCAGGATGAGGCTTTCCTGTAGAATGCACTCCTTCTCAGGTTAGCGATTGCCCTCTTGGTCATGTCGACCGACTCGGAGTAGCCCGACATAACATGTTTCACCGTGCCGTCGGTGTATTCAAAGAAGACCTGGGGTATTATGTAATCTGCGCACCAGTCGCCGTGCTCCCGCACGACCTCATCCGCGCGCTCACCGGCCACATCTATGTCAAGGAGCTCAAGTTCAGCGCCTATTTCCCTTGCCACTTCTTTCATGGGCTCGACAGTTGTGGGTACGCAGTGCGGGCACCAGTTTGCGTATACGACTTTCACCTTGCTCACTTTGCTCATCTTCTCCCTCCATTTGCCTGCCCTGCGTGCCTGTGCACACCGTCACTGAGCGGGGACACGAAAAGCTCACTGCAATCCCTGCAGAGGAACAGTGCATTCCTGGACGGGTTGTCGGTCTTCGTCTTCCTGTAGTTCTGTGTCCAGTAGGCCTGCCTTATCGCAGCATCTTCCTTGACCTGTCCTTCAATTCCCAGATCCCACGGATGGCGCGTGGCAACTCTTATTTCCTCTTCGCCTACCGGGCCGAGGGCGCCTGCGCTGGCTGCGATGAATTCCTGCAGGTCCGCGGGATCGACTTCGGGGGCGTACATAACTATCCTCGACACGTATCCCCCGGGGCAGGCCATGCAGGATACCGTTCTCCTTCCTTTTTCGAGGAAAACCATCTCCGCCCTGCCTTCACAGTGCCCGTAGCACCTTCCATCCGACTTCAGGTAATTCTCTATGATTTGCAGGCTGTCCATTGTTCCCTCTCCGAAGTAAACGACGAGCTGTCAGATAAACCTAGGCGATTCAGGGGCGGATGGTGAGCGCAGTCTGCAAACCGTCCATCGCCTTTTCCATCACTTCCATAGGCGCGAGAAACACCGAACGGAAGTGCATTCCGCCATACTTGCCGTCGAAACCTGACCCGTTGACGAAAAGCACATGCCCGTGTTTGAGCACGTGCAGGACAAAGTCCCTGTCATTCTTCCAGCCGGGAGCCTCTATCCTGGGGAAGACGTAAAAGGCGCCGTCCGGGACCGTCACGGACAGCCCCTCCATCTCGTTGATGCGCTTGACGGCGTAATCCCTCCTCTCCCTGAGCGCCCTTACCATCTTTGTTATGTGCGTCTGTGGCCCCTTCAGGGCGGCAACCATGGCCCTCTGGGCGGGGTTGCTTGCGCACAGTCTCGCCCTTGCCTCCTTGAGGAAAGCCTGTTTCAGCTCCTCCAGGTAGTCGCCGCTGTCCCTGAACATTGTGTAGCCTATCCTCCATCCTGTGACAAGATAGCTCTTCGAGAAGCCGTTGAGAATGACCATTGGCACATCCTTCGAAACGGTTGAAGGGGAGACATGCTTCTTCCCGTAAGTGAGCATGTCGTATATTTCATCAGATATGATCGGCAGTCTGTGTTCGGCCGCAATGTTGCATATCTCACGCAGGTCGCTTTCACTGTAAACGGCACCGGTTGGATTATTCGGACTCACCACGAGGATGGCTTTCGTCCTTTCAGATATGTTTGACCTTATGTCGTCAAGATCCGGTCTCCAGTTTCTCTCCTCTATCGTCCTGTACGGCACCGGCTTTCCGCCATAGTACTTCGTTACCGAAGAGTACGGGGGATATGTTGGACCAGGGACAAGGAGTTCGTCTCCCTGCTCTATCATTGCACCGAGAAGAAGCTGAATCCCTTCAGTTATGCCTGTTGTGACAACGATGTTTCCAGTGTCAATATCGCTTCCATTCTTGCTCTTCTCTCTCTGGGCAATCGCCTCCCTCAGCTCGACGTATCCCTCGGAGTCGCCGTAGTTGTTATGCCCCTCCAGGATTGCGTCGAACATCGCCCTCTTTATGTGTTCAGGCGTGTCGAAGTCGAACGCAACCGGATCGCCTATGTTGAGCCAGATGACCTTTGTCCCGCTTCGTTCGAGTTCCCTCGCGGGCAGGACAAGATCTCTTATGGCATACTCCATCCCCACAGCCCTTGAGGCCGGCCTGAATTGCATGAAACATTGAGCTTCTTGAAGGATAAAAAGATGTTGTGCTGTTTATGCAGTTGCCCTTTGCTTCATGAGTTTCTTGAGGTTTTTTCCCGCAACCGGGTACGGCGTTGAAGAGGAGAGTGCTGCCTCGAATTCCCTCTTCGCTCCCTCGTAATCATTCATTTTTGCAAGTGCAACTCCAAGGCTGTTCCTTGCAATGCCGGAATCGTGCACAGCAATGGATGATCTGAGCGACTCCGCTCCCTCTGCGTACTTTCCTGCCTCAAGCAGGCATGCCCCGAGGTTGAAGAGGTACTGCCACTTTCCTGCAGCCGCACACTGGTGCAGCAGTTCCATGCTCCCCCTGATGTCGCCTCCAAGAAGAAGGCAAACTGCCCGGTTGTTCATCATCGCGATGTTCTTCTGGTCGGAAGCCACGAAGTAGTCAAGCGCATACGCTGGTCCCCTCTTCTCCATCAGCACCATTCCACGGTTGACCGCGGTGAATGGTTCGGGTCCCTCCCCTTTCCCTGTGAATCTCTGCGCCTTACCCGGTTTCCAGGACATCAGCCAGAGCGAACTCAGGACGGAGGCGCCAAGCGCTGTGTCATTGCCGGAGAGTTCTGAAATTGCATCATCGATGTTTCCCGAGAAGGCGAGATCTGCCGCGTGCCTCAGCTTGTTTGCGCTGCCCGGCAACCCCGACAAAAGTGTTCCGGCCAGTTTTTCAGCCTTTTCATATTCCCCCAGCTCAAAAGCTTCCTCCTCCATCAATGCGGACACTTCCGGGGATGCCTGCTGGCCCTTTGCGGCTTCCTTCAGCCTCCTCCATATATCCGACGCCGCTTCCGCCGCTTCCTTTGTGTTGATGCTCCTCAGAAGGCGCAGTGCTCCAAGCAGCGACTTCTCACCTGACAAAAATCCGGCCTTCTCCAGCCTCTCAGCCATGCTCCTGACTGGTGGTGGTGCAACTGCCTCGGCATTTTCCTCAATAGGCCGCATTCCCGAATCATCATGCTGCCCAATCGCCTGCACTTCGGTGGTTGCCGGCGGGTTCGCCTCCTCCACCTCCATCGGCACCGCCTCGGCAGCGGCCTTCGTTTCCAGCCTCTGCTTGAGCGACTCAATCAATGCAAGAACATTTTCATCCTTTTCACTGGACGAGAACCGCATGAGGTAGTCCAGCGCCTCATCTCTTCCCTGTTCGGCAAGAATAAGTCCCTTCATCCTGAGCGCCCTGGGCTCGTTATTATCCACCGCAAGTATTGCGTCAAGCATGCGCAGAGCACCCTCCGCATTTCCAAGCGAATATCTGGCAATTGCCAGATTCTTCATTACCGACACATCGTTCTTCTTGAGCCTGAGCAGTTTCTCATATGCCTGCACAGCCTCCTTCAGCCTTCCAATATGCTGGAGCGTTGCGCCCCTGTTCTGAAGGGCACCCCTGTGCTTTGGCCTGAGCTTCAGTATCTGGTCATAGCAGTTCAGCTCGTCCTCATACCTTCCCAGCATGTAGAGCGTTGATGCTTTTCCGAACAGATTGTCAACTTCGTCCGGCTTGAGCCCGATTGCCGAATCAAACGAGAGGAGCGCAAGATCAAATTCCCCTTTCTTCAGGTGAATATTGCCCTCCAGCCTGAATGCCTCATCTGAAAGCGGTTCCAGCGACTCTACCGACTTCACCGCTTTCAGTGAACTTCCGAAATCACCTGCGTCGTACCTCTCGCGCGCATACTTCATCAGATCGCGGACCTTCCTTGAGCTGCCAGGTTTCTCGCCTTCTTGTCCCCTGTGCAGCCTGTAATCAAGCTTCCTGAAGGCGGAAGTGCGTTTTGCCGCAACAAGAAACTCCGTCCCCGTCTTGGAGGTCACAATGCTCCTGTCCCTGCTGGCTGTCCTGTCATCCCCGAATACTGAAAGGAGAATCAGTTTCGTCTTTCCCTTCCCCGCTGAACTGATGACAGAGTCAAGCGTGGTCGCCGGGACCCTGAGGGAGGGCAGCGGAGATACAACCGCGCACGGTTTGCCTTCCAGTTTGCCCTTCAGGACAACCACCTTTCTTGAAATCTCATGCTCTTCGATGCTTGCACCCATCGACTGGGCGACGGCGGTGCAGATGGCCAGATACTCGTCGATCGTGCTGTCCATCAGGCTTTCGGAGACATCTTCGTGCTCCTGTATTGCCTGTTCGCTTCTACTCGCCACCAGGCTTCTCCCTCCTGTGGACATAAAGTCTGAAAATCTTCTCCCTGTCCGTGTTTCCGAGCTCCATGCTGAGCCTGAGTCCAAGGGAGGCTGAATCGAGATCGTCCTGATCCTGCTCCATCAGTTTCTGCAGGAGAGCAAGCGCATCCTCCCTCCTCCCAAGTTCAACAAGTTCATTGGCCTGCAGCCTTAAGATTGCAGGTTCAAGCTGCCGCGCGTCCTTAAGCGTCTCAAGTGACAGCGCGTGCTTCCCCATCTTGCACTGCAGGAGTGCCTTCCTGACTATTGCCGGAAGCAGTTTCCCGTTCATTGCCAGGGCGTTTGAGTAGGCATCCTCCGCGCCATTCACATCCCCTTTTTCCTCAAGTGCCATCCCCATGTTTGTCCATGTTTCCGCCGTCCATTCCGATTTTTCGGAATTGGCCATGGTTTGAAGCGCTGCACCCCACGTGCCTACGGAAAGCAGGACGCCTGACAGGATATCGACACCCTTCTGCAGATCTGCGATTTTGGCGCCTTCTTTCTCGAGCTCTTCATGTCTTTCCCTGAGATTGTACTGTTCGCATATGCTCTTCTTGAGAAGGAAGCCAGCTGAGTAGCTTCCCTTCCTCATCTCCCGTTCAGACAGCTGGAGGGCCCTGCCCCACGATCCCTCCTTCCAGTCAACAACTGCCCTGAGCAGCGTGTCATCAAGCGCAATTGACCTCGATCTGGCGCTCTTTGCAAGGTCGTGGAGCATCTGGCTCCTGCCTGTACGAAGTGCCAGGAGGGACGCCAGCCTGTAATCATTCTCCGTGCCCACCCCTTCTTCGAGTATTGCACTGACCTCGTTGTATGCCTTGTCAAAACTGTAAGCAAGATAATGCAGGTATGCCCTTCTCCTCATGTTTCTGACGAAAAGGGGCTGCCCCGACTCATCCTTCTCCTGCCCTGCGGCCGCTTTTTCCCTCTCTGTCTCCCTTGCGGCCTGCAATTCCAGCTCGAGCACTGTCATTTTCTTCCTGAGTTGTTCCACCGCCGACCCTATTGCACTCTCATCGATCGCCGCAGTGGCCTCCCTCCGGGCAATCACTTCTGTGGCTGCTGTTTGAGGGGAGGTGAAATGCTCCACTTCCGCTCCTGCGGAATCGGCACTTTGACTGCCTGCAGATATTGATTCGGCTGCCGCGGCATCCGCCTTCATTTCCTTGCTGGCTTTGCCGTCAGCGCTCAGTTTTCCGCGCCAGAATGCGGCTCTTTCCCCCAGCCGCTCCTTCTTCAACCGTATGAAATGCTCCGATACGTACGGGAGGCTGAAATGGCGCGAGGCTGCTTCGTAGAGACGCGCAAGCCTTCCGTAGGTCTCCTGGCTTCCCTTGCCTTCGAAGGATCTTTCAAAATCCTCAATGGAACATATCGCGTCTTTCAGGAAGCCGTAGGGGGGTGGGACGAAGTCGCCTTCAGTCTTCTGTCCCATCTCCTTCATCAGCTCATTGAAAAGCAGACAGGCCATGGCGTAGCCAGCCGGACCCTGCGGCAGGGACCTGAATCGGCTGCCAGCATCCTCACCGCCAAGGGTCACCGTGTACCCATTGCCATCGATTATTGCTATGGCATCCGTCATCTGGAGAAGGCGCCTTGTTCCCTCATGGGCATTCCCAGCAACATACCAGCTGTCCTTCAGGACCGCCGAAGCGCACGAGTCGCACACGGCATCTGCTGCTGGAATCTCCCCGTTGCAGAGTATGCACTCCATATCAATCCTGCCTCGGGAACATTATAGGGTGTGCGGTCATGACAATAGTGCGGCCAAGCAATTTCTCACTGCCAGTGGATGTCGGGGAAGCATCTTGTGCAATTAGTAAGAGGGATCCGTTTAAGAAACATTCGAGCTTATTTTCACAAACTGTATTCAGGGGAGGGATGAACCGAGCTTTTTTCCCATGTAGCTCCTGTCGCGCTCGTAACCGAATTTCCTGTAGTATTCCCTCGCCCCCACCCCGCTTGTGACCCTCATCCTTGAATAACCCCTTTCGACAGCCACTTCCTCAGCCCTTGCTACGAGTTTCGACCCGTACCCACGATGCTGCCATTCAACATGCGATTCCTCTCCAACGGGAACGACCCTGCCGAACACCTTGAGCTCCCTGATAT
Organism: Thermoplasmata archaeon; assembly: GCA_021817225.1. Classification (GTDB taxonomy): domain Archaea; phylum Thermoplasmatota; class Thermoplasmata; order Sysuiplasmatales; family Sysuiplasmataceae; genus JAJZXY01. The sequence goes on along the minus strand of JAKAVR010000016.1, from coordinate 26,416 downwards.
ACGCATGTTCGCCGCCGCCGAGCCTGAGCCTCAGATAGCCCACAATTGCATCGGCCAGATCGAATGAAAGGAATATCTCGCTCCCCCCGCTTGCCATGTACTCCGTCTCGTTCAGGGCCACGTCCGATGACTGGATGGAATGCTCATCTATCCCAAGGTGGCCCACCTCCCTGCATCTTATGCAGTTGCAGTGCCAGCCATTCCTTTTCATCTCCTCCTTCACGAGCTCCCTGAGATTGCTCTTCTTCACGCCTGCACTAATGAGAGGTGCGGGTATATCCCTCTGTATTCTCTGTATCCTGACATACCGTGGTATGTCACGCTTCACCTCGGCAAGCAGCTTGACCGCCTTTTCAAGTGAAAACTCCCTGTACAGCCCCTTCCTGTGCATTTCGTGAAGCGGTGTCCCTTCTATTATGAGAGTGGGATATATCTTGAGCATGTCGGGCCTGAAGCGCTCATCCGAGAAGAGGCGTCTGAAGTTCTCAAGCTCCATCTCATCTGTCATTCCGGGAAGGCCTGGCATCATGTGGTAACCCACCTTTAGCCCTTTGTCCTTCACCCTCCCTGTCGAGTCCATTACGCACTGGACGTCATGGGCCCTGTTTGCCTTCTTCAGCACTTCGTCGAAGACTGCCTGCACACCCATCTCGACCCTCGTCGCCCCCATGGCAAGTATGCTCTCGACCTGCTCTTCGCCGAGCTGGTCGGGGCGCGTTTCGATTGTCATTCCGATGCATCTGTTTGCCGCCATCTCGTTGAGCACATGGGCCTCCTCAATCGACGCCGAATCCACCGAGTTCATCGCATCGAACGTTCTCCTGATGAACCACTCCTGGTATTCCTTCGTCCTTGAAGTGAAAGTGCCTCCCATGATGATGAGATCTATCTTGTTTGTCGAATGACCTATTGCGTTGAACTGTTCAATTCTGGATATTGCCTGCCTGTACGGATCGAAATCGTTCATGGCGGCCCTGCGTGCGGCCGGCTCCTTTCCGGTGTAGGCCTGAGCGGAGTTGTTGGCAACCCCGCCGGGGCAGTAAACGCAAGTCCCGTGAGGGCAGTTGTACGGCGAGGTCATGACTGCGAGCGCAGCTATCCCGCTGATCGTCCTGGACGGCTTCAGCCTGACAATGGGCAGGACCTTGTCCATGAATGCGTCGGGAGTCCTTGCCAGTACCTCGGAGTTGGCGGGTATCGACGGCAGGCCGTACTTCCTGCAGAGCTGAATCTTCCTCCTCTCGAATTCGCCCGCATCCCTGATACCGTCTGTGGTTATCTCCTCTATCAGCTGGGTATAGTAGTCCACGCCACAACCAACATTTCTTGTTTCTTATAGTATGCGCTTCCACCGGCCTAAGTGGGTGGCATAAACTGCCTCAGCCTGCCTTCCACCGAACCGGCTGCGATGTACACGAGTATTGGCGCAACGACTGAGGCAAAGGGAATTATATAGAGTATGGCCGCCGCCTTGAAGAGACCCTCGTTGTACCGCGAGCCGAACCTCCAGACGCCGACGAGCAATCCCACTTCGCCTATAATCAGCGCCACAATTGCACCTATCAGAACAAAGCCCCCGACCGCTATGGCAGCGAACTCCGCCGTTCCCAGTGTTGTCGTGCTCGGGGTCGTCAGCAGCGCGCCTATCACAAGCGCAAATCCAGCCACGAGAAGAATAAGTCCGATATACATCGCGTAGGAAAGGGAAAGCGGCATCCTGAAATTGCCATCCACCCCGGCCAGGGACTTGAATGCTGCCCTTCCAAATACGACTGACATAAACTGGAGTGCGACAGCAGCAAGAATAACGACAAGTGCAAGCGATGCGCCGATCGCATTTGTTACGACCGCAGTTCCAGGGGACAGGACTGCACTGAAATAATTAAGCGACGAAGTGCTTATTGCGAATGAAAAGCCTATTATCGAGCCTATCAGGCCAATCAGGCCGAACAACCTGATTTTGGAGAGTGCTGTTCCGTCATGTGGTCCCCACCGGCTGCCCTGCCAGGCTGTCTGCGGATTAGGCTGCGCCTGAGGCACGGTATAGGGCTGCAGCACAGGAGGAGGCGCCTGCTGCTGCGCGCCGTACGCCGTCAGGAAACCACCGCATGACGGGCATGTCGCCGCGTACTCCGACGGGAGCGGTCTTCCGCAGTGGGGGCAGTACTTCTGCTGGACCCTTGAAGCAGCGGCGAGCCTGAGATCTGCACCGCACGATCTGCAGTAGGATGCGTCGCTGTCGTTGAGCGTACCACACTTGGGGCAGGTGATACCCTGTTGTGAATGCACGACACCAGGGAGGCGTGGCATCTCATATAAGGCTGTCGAGGTAAAAGCACAATCCGGATCACCATTAAGTACAGAGTTCGGGATAATATCAGGGCATGCCAGAACTCAAGATCAGGAGAAGGCACAGGTTGAGGCAGAAGGAGGTCGAGGACATAGCGGCGGCGCTCAACGTCAGCCTTGGAACTCAGACATTCAAATCCGATGACCCTCTGCAGGTGGCCGAGATATACGGCCTTGAACAGAAGGTATACATACTTGGCACGGAAATCGTTGCAATGGAGATAGACGGCAGCCCTTTCCTGTCAATAACTGGCATACTGAGATATGGTGCGACGAAGTCGTATGTCACTGTCGACATGGGCGCGGTGAAGTATGTCGCAAACGGTGCTGATGTCATGGGACCTGGAATAACAGATGGGGACAGAAGCATAGTCACGGGACAGACCGTCTGGATAAGGGAGGAAAAGTTCCTCAAGCCGCTTGCCATAGGCAAGTGTCTGGTCGAGGGAAGCATGTTAGGGAAGAAGTCCCCTGGAAAGCACGTCCAGTCACTCTTCTACGTTGGAGACAGGGTCTGGAAGCTACAGGAGGAACTGTCGAAGGAATAAGGGTGAGGAATTTGGCATACGTTTGTTCATGCGGGTTGTGATTTCATGGCTTCGGCATTCAAAGCAGCATACAGTGTTGCGGGAACAGGCCTGATGCTTGTCGGCTTCGGCTTCATACTTGCAGGAATCGCATCGCTGTTCCCATCACTTGGTATGTCTTTGCTTGGCCTCGTGCTTGATATTGTCGGTCTTGTCCTTTTCTTCATAGAGTGGTCCAGGTTCAGAAGTGAGGAAAGGCGCCTGTCCGCATACGGCGCGGGCCTGTACATACTTGCTGCAATCGTCAGCCTCTTCACAGGTGCATTTCTGCTCACTATAAATTTCACGGCCCACTCCATTTTCCACTCCTCATCGAGCCCCCTCGGTGCAGCGCTTCAGGCAGTCGGCGATGCATTCTTCGGCATACTGCTCTACCTTGCTTTCCTGCTGTTCCCGTACGGTTTCGCAAGGAGGGAGGAGAAGACAATGCTGCTCGTAGGCTTCACAGGAGGACTCATTGTCAGCCTGATACTCAATCCGATTGCCATCGGCGGCGGGCTTTACAACATAACCAGCATATCGCCGCTTGAGGGGCTTGTCACAGACATTGTCTCACTGATATTCGGTGTGTCCTACATCGTGATAGGGAACAACGTGAGAATCAGGGGATAGAAGCAGGCATCCTGTCAAGCGCACAGTCTGAAGAGTGCATGCAGCGGCACTCGCCGGCAGAATCGAAATACAGAGGTCAGGAGCCGGGCATTGTGTGCTGCGAAGCAGTCCCGACCCGTTCTTCCTGTAACAGGTTTATCGCTGTGACAGCTATACTGCACCGGGCATGGCGTTAAAGATGGATGAACAGGCACGAGACTCGGGCCGCGTAAGGAATGAAGTCCTGCGGGCAAAGGAACAGACATATTTCTACCCGCGTGGCAAGGGGGAGCTGAAATTCAATGATAACACAAGTCCGTATGGTCCTCCCCCCGCCGTCCGTGAACTGATGGGCAGGAGCGTAGCCGAAGTCATAGGCGGCGTTGAAGAATCCACTTTCTATCCCGACCAGAATGCGGATGCCCTGAGAAGTGCTGTTGCAGCAGTGGAGGGAATTGAACCAGACTGCATTGTCACCGGCACGGGTGCAGATGAACTGCTGGACATTCTTTTTCGCGTCTTTGTGGATAAGGGCGAAATTGTCACAATACCTGTTCCTGCGTACTTCATGTACGGGCATCTCGCATCGCTGAATTCGGCAACAATCCGGACTCCCCACATGGGAAGGCCGCCCAAGCTGCCGGACGGGGCTGACAGCAAATCCAAAATGTACATTTTCTCGAACCCGCACAATCCCACAGGATCGCTCTTTCCCCGGGAAGATATCGTGCGGCTGGTCGATTCATTCAAGGGAATGGTTGTTGTGGATGAGGCATATGCCGAGTATGCAGACTCCACGGTCGTTCCACTCATCAGAAATCATCCGAACCTTGTCGTCGTCCGGACATTTTCAAAGATACACGGCCTGCCCAACTTCAGGATCGGTTACTGCATCGCAAGCGTGGAGATTGCTCTCCAGCTTAGAAAGGTGAAGAATCCGTTCAACCTCACGACTGTCTCACAGAAACTGGCAACGGCTGCCGTTCAGGACAGGGGCTACGTGGCAAGCATCAGGTCAACCAATGGACTCGAACGGAGAAGGATCAGCAGGGCGCTGGAGTCATTGGGCTTTCATGTATTCAGCAGCAGTGCCAATTTCATACTGATCGATTTGGGCGACAGGTGCAATTCTATATTTTCGGCACTTGTCGGAAAAGGGGTGTACACCAAGAGAGTGAATGACGCAGGTTATGAGAATTGCATTCGAGTCACCGTGCGCAGCAAGGAGGAAAACGATGAGATGCTGTCGCGATTGTCCGATATTATGCTCGACCTCCCCTGACCGCAGCCTTTCTGCCAGTAAACCTCCGAAGGGGGCCCGAGGCGGATACGGCTTCCACATGGGCGGCCAGGCCAGCGATCGGCGGCTTTTGCGTTACTCGAAGCAGCGGTTGGCGCCCTGTCGCTGGCAAAAAGGGATAAATAACGCATTCAGATATTCACCTGAAGGGATAGGATGGCCATTCTCAAGAGAAAGGACTTCGGAAGGGGGGACTCATCTCCTGTTGAAACGAGTGAGTTCATAGACCTCACACAGATGAATTTCGACTCCGATTCATCCGTGGGTGCAAAGACGCTTGTGAAAGTTGCCGAGATTTACAGATACGAGGATCTCGGTAAGTTGACAGCACATGTGTTCAACGGGCACATGCTCATACTCGACTACACCGCTTTGTCCGGTGACCAGCTCTCGATGAAGCGCATTACGAACGAACTCAAGCTTGTCGCGAGGGATGTCGGGGGCGACGTCGCGGGACTGGGCAAGAACTACTTCATCGTGACACCGGGCGGTGTCAAGGTGGACAGGAACAAGATCAAAGGCGGTTTCTGATCACTCTGAAATTGGCGGGGTCGCCGAGAAAACCCCATCCTTGAATATGAGAGTCAGGTAACCGTGCTCTACTCTTGAGTGGCGCATCTTCAGGCATCTTATCCTGAGCTGGTAATCGGCTTCTCCCACCTGATGGAATTTCATTGCAATCGTGCCGTCGGCAAGGAAATCCTCGCCGTAGGCGGAAATTTCCTCCTTGCCAGGCTGCAATTCGGAGATTACGAACGCTGTTATGTCAAGCTTCCTTATGAAGCCGAAGAAATGGAAGAGCTCCTGCCTTGGATTCTGTGCTTTTGCAAGTGAAAAGATTGCGTTCAGCGAGTCTATGACAAGCAGGTCCACGCCGTGCGTGTCGTACCTTTTCTTGATGTACTCCTCAAGTATCTTGAACCAGTCTCTCCCGTTGTCTGCCTCGGCGTGTTCCAGCCTGAGGCTGCCTATGTCAGATATTGTGAACTTGTCCTCGTCATACGGCCAGAAGCCGAGGTTCTTCATCGATTCAAGCAGACTCTGCTTGTTCTCCTCCAGTGAAATATAAAGGCACTTCTTGCCTTCCCGCCTTGTATTGTTCCAGAGTATGTTCATCGATACCGAAGACTTCATTGTTCCAGGGGAGCCGAACAGGAGTACTATGTGCCCCTTCCTGATCCCGCCGTTGATCTTTTCGTCGAACCCTTCGACGTATGTCCGGACCCTGTCCGCCTGTAATGTCTTTGACTCCAAGGTATCGGTCACTACTGGAAGTGAGTCGATTTAAAGCTGATTGCTCAATTTTCGTTTTGTTGATTCACCCGTCTTTGGCGGCAACCAATGAAATAGTCATTACGGCAATTAACCATGGATGCGAAGCAGCGATAAAGTCATACACGACTCGGTGCACGGAAGCGTCCTCCTCCCCACAAGCTTCGAGCGCATACTCAGCACCCCCGAGATGCAGCGCATGGGACAGATACACCAGACTGGCCTTGCAAACCTTGTCTTCCCGGGTGCCAACCATACCAGGCTGGAGCACATGCTTGGCACATTCCACCTTGCCTCAAGGTTCGGCGACGCGCTCGGCATCGAAGGGTGGGAGAGGGATTTGCTCCTTGCCTCGGCCCTTGTCCACGATGTGGGCCATCCTCCGTTCTCGCATACGTTCGAGGAGTTGCTCAGGAGGCGGCTGAGGGTGGATCATATGGAGCTCACGGCACGCATAATCAGGGGGGAGGTCGACATGGTGGCTGACAGCGAGCAGTACGTGGTCAGGCGGGTTCCGAGAATCGTGGAATGCCTCGAAAAGATGGGACTCGACCCGAAGGATGTTGCCCAGGTAGTGATGAAGGAGAGGGGTGCCCGGGGCGTCCCCGCGTACATCACTTCGCTTATACACGGGCCCGTGGACGTGGACCAGATTGACTATCTGATGCGCGATTCATATTTCACGGGGGTAGCGTCAGGAAGGGTGGATGCGGACAGGATAATACGCACTTCCCAGATCATCGGGAACAGGATGGTTGTAAGAAGCAGCGGCATCCCTGCCATCGAGGGGCTGATTGTTTCCAGGGCTCTCATGAACAGCGCGGTCTATTTCCACAAGACGGTAAGGATAGCGGAGATGATGCTCACAAAGGCTGTTTCCCAGCTGGACAAGGCTGTCTTTGGGGACATCTACAAGGACACCGATTCGTCCCTTTCAGAGCGGCTTGTCAGGCACGGCGGTTTTCCCAGGGACATCGCCCTGCGGCTCAAGTACAGGAGGCTCTACAAATCAGCTCTTATGGTGGGCATCAATGAGATGGCCGCAGGCGAGAAGGGTGCCGTTGCCGACATTGCAAGGGAGGGGAGGGTATCCGCCATTGAGGACGAAATTTGCGATTCACTTGACCTGGAGCGCGGCGCGGTAATAGTTGACACCGCGCAGCCGGAGTACCTCACAGGCACCGGAATGAAAGGGAAGACCGAGGTACCCATAATGGATGAAGGCGGGACTGTTCGGCCACTTACAAGGCTGAGCTCGATAGCGCGTGCGGTCCAGCTTCATTCCAGGCAGGAATGGGGCCTTCTTGTTGCGTGCGACGGAAACATGGTCTCAAAAGTTTCGGATGCTGCGAAGAGAATCATACTTGGCTGACGTGGTTTCCATCATCCCATGGCTGTTGTCCGTCCCGCGCCTTCCGGCTACCTGCACAGCTGCATTCGTGTTCATTACTACCCGGGCGGCACGCTTTCGCTCTTCGCGCCAACCGCCTTCTGAAGCAGCCTGTGAAGCACCGTCTTCTCTTCAGAAGCAAGAGAATCAAAAAGATGAGCAAGGGCATCAATTCTCTCCCTTCTCCAGAGTTCGAACTGCTCCCTGCCATGTGTTGTGAGGTCTACCATCACAACCCTCTCATCATCGCTTCCCCTGTTCCGGCTGACGAGGTTCTCCGATTCGAGCTTCTTGACAGAAATGGTGACAGGGCTGGACGTGGTGCCAATTTTCGAGGCTATATCCTTGACCCTTTGCGCACCCGACTTGTAAAGCAGCCGCAGAATCCAGTACTTTTCGGGTGTTATCCTGCCTGACTTGACTGGATGCGCAGTTGCCCTGGCTACCCTCCAGAGTTCCCAAACATCGTCTGCTATTCTCTCCGCAAGCAGATTTTCGCTATTTTCAGAGAATTGACCCTTCATCCGACCAACAATTGGGGGGCGGCTGCTGATTTGACTTGGGGGGCTAGTCAACAACCGTCCTCACTGTATCTCTAGGAATAGGTTCTACTTAAAATTATTTTATATAGAAACTATTTTGATAATATCGGCATCCGGAAAATTCTTCGTTTTTGCTGATGGGCCGTCAGCCCTTCATGACACCGATCGGGACAACCCTTGCGACCATCTTCGAAAGGCCAGCGTGGTGCGTTATGCTGACAACCTCGTCTATGTTCTTGTACGCTCCCGGAGCCTCCTCGAGTATTCCCTCTGTGGTGGCAGACTTGAGGTATATGCCGCTGTCTGTCAGCTTCTGCCTGACATCTTTCACATTGTATTTGCGCATTGCAGCGCTCCTGGACATGAGTCTCCCCGCGCCATGGCAGGTCGAGCCGAAACTCTCCTTCACAGAACCATGTGCGCCGACAAGGAGGTAGCTTGCGGTCCCCATGTCGCCCGGTATGATCACCGGCTGCCCCGCATCCTTGTATTTCCTGGGCACCAGCTTGTGTCCGGGCGGAAGCGCCCTCGTCGCCCCTTTTCTGTGTATGTACGCTGTCCTCATCCTGCCCTCCACCTCGTACTCCTCCACCTTAGCTATGTTGTGTGCAACATCGTACACCATGTGCATCCCCATGTCCTCGGGCGTCCGATGCATCACTGTCTTGAAGGATTCCCTTATTCCATGGAGAATTAGCTGCCTGTTCGCCCATCCGAAGTTGGCTGCTGCAGCCATCGCGGCGAAGTAGTCCTGGCCCTCCCTCGACTGTATTGGCGCGCATGCAAGTTGCCTGTCAGGCAGCGTGAAGTCATAGCCGCCCATCTTTGCCTCCATTTCCTTGAGGTAGTCCGTAGCCACCTGGTGTCCAAGACCCCTTGATCCGCAGTGGACTGTCACAACAATCTGGTTTTCACCCGTGATTCCGAACTTTGAGGCTGTTTCCCTGTCGAATATCTTCTCCACCCTGTCCACTTCGAGGAAGTGGTTCCCGGCGCCAAGCGTTCCTATCTGAGTCCTCCCTCTTTGCTTTGCTTTTGTGCTCACCTTTGAGGCATCTGCCTGCCTGTAAGTTCCATTCTCCTCGGTCACTTCAAGGTCCTCCTCCCAGCCGTAACCCCTGTCAATTGCCCACCGCGCACCTTCGTTGAGGACCCTGTCAATTTCGCTTCCCTTTGCTTCTATATCGCTCTCGGAACCGACACCGCACGGAACCCTTTTGAACAGCTCCTCCACGAGGCTCCTGATGTTGCCCTTCACATCATCGTAGTTCAGATTTGTCCTGACCATTCTTACTCCGCAGTTGATGTCAAACCCAAGGCCGCCTGGTGATATTACACCGTCATCCTCCGACTCCGCAATCACGCCCCCGATTGGAAAACCGTATCCCCAGTGGATGTCGGGCATCGCCAGCGCCTTTCCGAGTATGCCGGGCATGAAGGCTATGTTGGCCGCCTGCTCAAGGGCATTGTCCTGCCTTATCGTCTCGAGCATCTTCTCGTCCGAGTAGATGACGGAAGATGTGCGCATACCCTGCTTGTATGTGCTCGGTATCTCCCATCTGTAATCGTCTATCTTGTTGAGTGGACCGTTCCAAGTCACTCGCTCACCATGATCCATGTCCGTTGCGTATCTTATAAAACTTTGGCTTGGCTGAGCTTTGAACCGCTCAATCTCCCAGACGCTTCGGGATGGCACAGAAACCGCCTGCCTTCCTGCTCAGCTCAACAAGCGCAGAACCCACTTTTTCCGAAAGCTTCCGAGGCGCAGGTGTCCAAAGGTAGTTGTCAATCAGGATGATGCCCCTGTCCATATGCTTCCATGCGTTGCTTATCTCAAATTCCACATGCTTTTCTTCATGGGTGCTGTCATGGTAGAACATATCTATCTTCCCAAGCTTTTCGAGGAGCGGCTTGAGCAATTTAGCGGAATCGCCTGTGTGCAGCTGCCAATTTTTCTTCAACGCTACAGGAATCACAAAACCAACCGGATATGTCTCTTGTTCAAAGCCGTATTTGACGCCGAAGTCTATAGAGTGCAGGAAACCGCTGCCTGTCGCCGACAGTATCACCGTCGTGGACGAACCTGGTCCGACACCCGTCTCGACCGCGGTGTGGGGCTTAAGCAGCTTGACAATGGCATACATTGCCCTCCTCTTGTCGGGCGTGAGCGCCAGCAGGTTCTTCCCTTCAAGTTTCCTCTCTATATACACATCAAGGCCCTGGTATTCGTTGCAGTATTTCTCGACGACCTTCCTGTCGACACCGAAAATATCAGCTATCTTTGCCTCAACACTCACCGCTGTCCGCCCCTGTCCGGATGCTGCCTGTCTCATGATATGATATCGCAAACTCTAAATTCATTTTCCAGCCTGCATCCTCACACTGATGAAATCTCTCACAGAAACGCAATATAGACGACTCGGTAATTGAAAAGGACTGAAGACACCGGACTGAGAAGGCGGGGTTAGTATTGACTTCGAGTTCAAGCATTGTGATGGAGGGATTGACAAAGAAATACGGGCAGCTCACCGCCCTCGATCATCTGGAACTCAAGCTTGAGGGTTCGAAGTGCGTGGGCTTTCTGGGACCGAACGGGGCAGGGAAAACAACGGCGCTCAAGCTCCTGTCAGACATGATATTTCCCACAGAGGGCGAGTGCTTCATAAATGGCATATCGGTGCAGGCGGAACGCAAGAAGGCCCTCGCCGAAGTCGGCCTCCTCATCGAAACGCCCGAAATATACCCTTCCCTAACCCCGCGCGAGGCGCTTGGGATGATCGCTGACCTCAGGGGCGTTCCTCGTTCGGAGTGGAACCCAAGGATTGAAACAGTGCTGTCCGAAGTCAAGATGCTGGAGTGGGCGGACAAGAAGGTTGGATCATTCTCGAAAGGCATGAAGCAGCGCATCAACATAGCCGCCTCCCTGGTCCACGATCCGGAGATAGTCATACTCGATGAGCCCGCAACCGGCCTGGACCCAAGGGGAATGGCGGAGGTACGGGACATTGTGCGGAATCTGAAGAAGCGCAACAGGCTGATTTTCATGAGCAGTCACATTCTTCAGGAAGTGACAGACGTCTGCGATGAAATTGCACTCATTGACAAGGGGAAGCTCATTCTCTACGACACGCTTGCAAATACGATTGCAAGGTTTTCCGATTCAGGTGCTCAGTCCACTGTCGACGCTGGCCTTTCAAGACCCCTCGACAGTCAGGGAGAAGGGAAATTGAAAACCTCGAGGGACATAGTTTCATTCGAGTCTGTTGAGCCCACCCGCCTCCGAATCACATTCAAGGGTGGCCTGAAGGGGCAGGAGAAACTGCTTCAGTCTCTCGTGGCGATGGACATAGGAATTGTCAGCCTCTCAGGCCGGTCCAATGCGCTCGAGGACATATATCTCCAGCAAATCGGGAGGGGGGATTGAAATGGCAGCGGAAGCTGACTTGACAAGGGAGCAAAACCAGACGGCAGAATCTGTATTCAATGTTCCCGGCACATTCATGCAGATTCCCAAGCTCATGCGCTATCAGTTCAGTGTATACCTTCAGTCCAGACGGTTCTACGCAATGATAACAATCATTGTTGTCACAGGCGCGCTGCTCTCGGTGGTGGTTGCCGATTTCCGTCCTTCTTTCATAAACAACAATCTTGCCTTTTACGGCTCACTGTTCGCGGGACCAATCCCTGTTGTTATCGTTCTCGCGGCCGTCTTCTTCGGAGGGGACGCAATAGCGGGCGAATTCCAGAACAAGACAGGGTATTTCCTTATGAGCGTGCCCATAAGGAGGGCTACCATATATGTGGCGAAATACATCGCTGCCTTCCTTGCCTCTCTCGCGATAATGGCCCTCTACGTTGTGATACTGCTGGTGAACGGCGTATACTACTTTGGCTCAAATGCGTTCCCGTGGCAGCTCGGCCTGTCATTCGTGCTGTCCATTGTCTATCTTGCCGCCGTCCTTGGCACAACCTTCCTTTTCAGCTCCCTTTTCAAGACAAGCGCCTACGGTTTCGTCATGACGGTTGTCCTCTTCCTCTTCGGGTTTTCGCTGCTTGAGGAACTTATGGCGCTTGTGGTGAAGATAGAACCGTGGATGGTGATATCTTATGCCAGCGGTGTAATGGGCGATGTGTTCTCCGCTAACATACACTGGGGATTCACGGGCATTGCAACAACACTGAGTACGAGGGGTCCGGGAGGAGTCGTATTCCGCTCCACCACATACACCCCCGGTGTCGGGGAGGGCATGTTGATTATGTTCGCCTATTTCATAATCACCGCCATTGTCGGCCTCTTCAGGTTTGAGCGGCAGGAGTTCAACTGAACCTCGGACTCTGCAGGTCCTCCGGTTTCGCCCTCGGGCCGTTTACAGCTGTCATCCCGTGTTCTGGGAACAGGCATCATCCGCTGCACCCTGTGGATGGGCGATGCAGTCAGCTCTGCAAGTCAGGGGCGAATATCTCCAGCTGCTCAGTCAAAGCGCTTTGCGAGCATGTAAGTCAAAATGACCGGAACAACCATCCATGCGAAGCCTATGACGCCCAGAGAAACAAGCGTGATCCCGTAACTTGCCGGGTTTATACTGTTGTTAAATGATCCGGCAACGGAAATTCCTGAAATTGTACTGCTGCTGGTGATATACATCACGACGTTCCTTGCGTAGCCGGACGGACTGGCGAAGTTGAAGTTGACCAGTCCCTGAAGGGAAGACAGCGACCCAAGGCTGGCGTGGAAAACCTCAACCAGCACGATTGTTTCCACCAGGTCCCACAGAAGCGCGAAGATGAGGTATATGCCGATTGATACGCCAAGCACCGCGGACTGCGACTTGAGCAGGTGCGAAAACAAGTACACAAGGCCGAGGAAACCCGCACCCTCGACGAGATATGTCCAAATCAGCGCCTCTATCATGCTGGCTGGTATGAACTTGTAAGAGTAGGTGTACTGCCCCACATCTATGATGAATGTTGCAATGACGAGCGCTATCAGGATGGCAATCACACTGGCGATGAATCTCGTCAGAACGAGCTGCCCCTTTGTCACGGGCCGGGTGACGACAGACTCAAGCACACCGCTCGTCCTGTCCTTGCCGTATGTGAGGTACCCCATGAAGACGGCAAGTATGGGTATAAGCACGCCGAATATTGCATCAACAATTGTGAAAATCCCGTTGTCGCTAATGAACCTGTCTGCCCTGGGTACGGAAGTCGGCCCGCTGGAGAGCGCGTAGGCAAGCAGGGCGCCTATGAGTATTATGATGCCCATCATCACGAGTACAAATTTGCTCCTGAGAGTTCTCTCGAGCTCATAGAGAATGCTGTTCATTCAACCACCAATCACTTTGAAAAAGTACTCTTCCAGCTTTCCATCTGTCTTGATGACATCATCAATCTTCTTGCGGTCCATCAGTTCGATGATCTTGCCCTTGTGTATAATCGCGATCCTGTCGGCCACATTCTCAAGCTCGCTCAGAATGTGCGATGAGAGCAGGACAGCCTTCCCCCTCGCCTTGAGATCCACCATAAGCCTGCGCATGAACCTTATCCCTTCGGGGTCAAGCCCGTTGAGTGTTTCGTCGAAGAAGTAGTTCTGCGGATCGTTCAGCATGGCCGATGCTAGTGAAAATCTTTTTTTCATTCCCTGGGAATAGTTCCTGAGCTTCTCGTTAATGCTCTCTTCGAGACTGACCTCTTTGAGCAATTCTCTTCCCTTGCTTGTTGCCTCATCAGCCTTCATGCCGTAGAAACCGCCGTAGTAGCGCATGAGAGTCAGTGGCTTCGCATTGGGCTCAAAGTTTGGCAGCTCTGGAACCCAGCCGACATTGGCCGAAGCCTTCACCTTTTCACGTACTATGTCGTGGCCGTCTATCATTACAGTGCCCGATGTCGGATAAATTATGCCGGTTGAGAGCCTGATTGCTGTCGATTTCCCTGCACCGTTCAGACCGGCGAATCCCATTATCTCCCCGTTGTTTACGGTCAGTGAAACAGAATTCACCGCAGGTCTGCCGTTTCTAGTGTAGATCTTTGTGAGATCCTTGAGCTCTATCACGGCACGTTGCTAAGCTTTTCCTCTATTAATAGAATGCACTTCTGACATTCCTTTTCGGGTGAACGGATGGCTCAATATGTAACTTTTCGATGACACTGCTGCTTGTCTGTTTGAGTCTACAGAATCTGCATGAACTCGGTGTAGCGAATCGGATCCTTGACTTTTTCATAGTCAAGCCCATCCTTCCACCTGGCATAGGACCACACCTCATACGTCTTCTTCTCGGATGCCGTCGCCTTCTCCTTCTGCTTTACCGTCAGCTTTGCAGGCCTCTCCCCCGCCTTCACCTTTATTTCCCTGACATTTCCTTCCCTTGAGATGAGCACCTGCGCCGTCTGGCCAGGCTTCAACCCGGCTATTCTCGCCTTAAGCTCATCCGCCCTTGTCCTCAGGCCGTTGATGGCTATTATCTCGTCCTTCGGATACAGTCCTGCTTCCGCGCCGGGCCCGCCCTCGAAGACCGCCGAGATGACAGACTTGTTGTCCTTGGACATCATGATGCTGAAGCATCCCTTGCCTTCATCATTTTCCCTGTCAAGCTTCAGCCCTGCAAGACCGAGATACCTCTCGAATGGAAGGTCCCCCCTTCCTGCTATGTGTCTGCTGTAGAATTCATCGATGCTCTTGCCGCTTACTTCCCTGCATGCCACCCTGAACTCCTCTTCTGTGAATCCCTTTCCCTTCCTGTAAGTACTGTTGTAGAGGAGGCGCATGACATCATCCAGCCGCTTCTTTCCTCCCGTCTCAGAGATTATGAAGAGGTCGAGCAGCATGCCGATCAACGCGCCCTTGTTGTAGTATGAGACTACGGAGTTGACCGTATTCTCATTTCGCCTGTAGAATTTGATCCATGTGTCGAAACTCGACTCCTCTGCGCTCTGGTGATTCCTGCCCGGAGTGTTCCTGAAGACCTCCATCTCCCTTGCGAGAGACCTCATGAATTCAGCCGGTGACGAAATCTTCGCCTTTCGTATGGATGTCAGCTCAAAGTATGACGTGAACCCTTCGGATACCCAGAGCAGCCTGGTGTAGTTTTCCTTCGAATAGTCGAACGGCCCAAGTGCTGTCGGCCTCAGCCTCTTGACGTTCCACAGGTGGAAGAATTCATGCGAGAAGAGCTCGAGGTTGGAAAGGTAGTCGGCCCTTTCAGCAAACAAGAACGGTTCGGAAATGCAGTGGGTTGAATTCAGGTGCTCCAGTCCACCGCCGCTATTCGGTATCATCTGGTAGATGAATACGTACCTTGAGTAGGGAACGTCCTTCATGATGGATATTTCGGAGGCGACTATCTTCTTCAGGTCAGAGAGGAATTTCTCCCTGTCGATGTTCCCTTTCCCGTAGAGCGACACCTCATGCTCCTTCCCTGACACCTCGAACTTGTGCACTTCCTGGTTTCCGACCTCTATTGGTGAATCGATGAGTATGTCGTAGTTTTCTGCCCTGAACTTCCATTTGTCTGTCTGCTGGAGGCCCGTGGACACTCTTTCCCATCCGTCATGCGGCACAATTTCAACATCCGCAGGAAGTCCCTCGCCTCCCCTGATGTACAGATAAGCCCCGGCCCCGTTGATCGTCATCCTGTCGCTGTCGATATAGTTTTCATGGACGTTGACGGAATGCGCATGCACCCTGTACTTTACAGTGACTCCATTGCCGTCCCCCTTCAGCAGCCAGGTACTCTTGTCCTTCTTCTCCAGCTTTTTCTCCCTTCCGCCCTTGCCGTACGCCTTTATATCCATGATACGGCCAGCATAGTCCACGATTGAATATGAGCCGGGAGTCCAGACGGGCATGCAAAGCTCCATGTCCGCCCTGTCCGACTCAAATGTCATTTCAACATTGAAACAGTTCAGCGATGCGTCCTTCGCGTCAATCCTGTACCTTATGCCTTCGACCATTGTTGCACCATCTCGTTCTGCAGATGAGTCAGCCGGAATGCGTTGCGCTTTATCTCTTTGTCGGATGGGAGGCCATCGTGACGGCAAGCTCTCCCCTCGTCCTGTCCAGAAGCGAACGTGCGACATCCTGCTTCCTTCTTATCTCAACGACCTTGCTCGGAAAATGCAGTTTTGAAAGCGCAATATATAGCCGCTCCATCTCCCCCACCCACTTCGATGCCTCCTTAACCTTCCCCTTTATCATGTCATCGAGCGCAATCCTCCGGAACTCCCCTATGAGGTCTGCGAGTCCCAGGACATACGTGGAGGCATTCACCCTCAATTGTTCCGGCATCAGCATTGCATCACCATTTATGGCCGCTCTCAGAAGGGTCGCTTCGACATACTCCTGCATTGCCTCCTCAACGAATCCGCTGTAATACACCTCATGGTGCTCACGGAGCAGGGTGTTGACTTCTTCTACCTTGGATTTGAGTTCCCTGAATCCTTCAATAATCGACTTTTCGCTCTTCTGCTGATGAAGGGAATAGATCAGGTCTGAAGATAGCCTTACAATCTGCCTGCAGGTCTTCATCGCAATCTCCCTGAGCTCGTCCTTCTCCTCAAGATCCCTTTCCACCTCATCCACAACCTTGCCCAGGTTGTCGAATACCGTCATTCTGCCTCACCCGACTTCCGGTGGAGTTCAATGCCAGCCGCCATCTTTCTCTCCATTTCCTCCCTTGTTCCAATGTCCTTTCTTGTATAAACAAGTCCTCCGACAAACTGTCCCGCCCTTTCGATCACGGCACATGCTTCCCATGGATCAGCACGCTTGGCGAGCAGCGCGAACGACCTTGAGGTTGTGGTGGTCAGTTTTCCGTCCTCCGAATTGACCGAACCGTAGTACAGCATAGCACCCGTCTCTGCTATCTTCTTCTCGTCGATTGAAAGCGCCGAGCCCTTTACCGGCCTGTCGCCGTAACCATGTGGCACATAGTACCTGCAGACTGTGCTTACCCTCTCAAACGACAGGTCATTCTTCAGTTCCCCGGAAGCTGCCGAGTACAGGGCGGAAGTGAAATCACCCTTGGTCACCGAAAGAACGTTCATTGACTCGGGGTCTGCAAACCTTGCGTTGTATTCAATGAGCCTTACCCCGTCGGGGGTGAGCATGAATCCGCCGTACAGGAGGCCCCTGAACTCCCGTCCCTCCTTCCTCATTGCCGCGATTGTCCGCTGCATGATATACATCGCCTGCTCCCTGTCCCTCTCGTTCACAAACGGAAGCAACCCGTCGGCAAGCGAGTATGAACCCATTCCACCGGTGTTCGGGCCCTTGTCACCCTCGAAGGCGCGCTTGTGGTCCTGGGCGAGGGGAAAGGGGAAGAGCCTTTTGCCGTCGGAAAGAGCCTGCAGGCTGAATTCCTCTCCCTTCAGTCTTTCTTCCACAACGACCTTCTTCCCGCCTCCGATACCGTGCCTGAAAATCTCCTGCACGTATGCCCTGGCTTCGTCGTTGGATTTTAACTGTTCCCCTACGACCTTTACGCCTTTTCCGCCAGTCAGGCCGCTTGGTTTGATGACAACGTCGAACTTGCATCCATCGATGTATGCGCTTGCGGAAGCAGGATCATCGAAAGATGCATGGAGTGGATTGCCCTCGATTCCGTATTTTTCCAGCAGTCCTCTGGCAAACGACTTTGAGGACTCTATTTCTGCCGCTCTTCGCACCGGGCCAAAGCATGGTATGCCCGCACCCTCCAGCACATCGCTCAATCCCGCTTCAAGCGGATCTTCCGGCCCAATGACAGCGAACTCAGCACCTGTTTCTCTTGCGAATGCGCTTACCCTCCCGGTGTCCGTTTCAGGTGATATGAGTACACTTTTCGAAAGGCGGTTGATCCCGGGGTTCCTGTTTTTCATCACGCTGAAGAGGGTGTTATCCTCAGCACCAAGCCGTTCAGCTATTATGTGTTCCCTGCAGCCTCCCCCGACAACCAGTATCTTCATCTTTGCATCACGCTCCGCCTGGTCACAGACTGAACAGGCTGTGAGTGTCCAAGTCACTAAACGCTTATGTGCAATCAATATAAGAAAGGACAGCCGTGCCGCGCATCCATTGCCCCACGATTTGCAGGACCCTCGACGCTCATCCGGCGGGCAGTCTTGCCGGCATGGACATGTATTTAACGGCGAAAGTTGAACGTGCCGTCAATGGACCGCAAAAGGCAGAAGGCCGTGATCCTGACACTGGTGGCCGCAGCCCTGTGGGGAACATCATTTCCAGTCATAAAGGTCGGGCTGACGGATGTCAATCCCTCTGTTTTCCTCTTCTACAGGTTCCTGATCGCTTCTTCCATCCTGCTCGTCTTTTTCTTCTCAATGCGCATGAATTTGAAGATATTCCTGAACAGAAATCTCGTACTGCTCGGATTCATGTTCTCCCTTTCATTCTTCTTCCAGTATGTTGGCCAGACGGCCACAGAAGCGGGTGAGGCGGCCGTCCTCCTCAATACAACTCCGATAATAGTGCCGCTCATGTCCTACTTTGCAATCAATGAAAGGCTCGGTGCAAGGAAATACTCCGCCGCGGGACTCGGAATGATTGGTGTTGTGTTCATGTCTGGTGTCCTGAGCCCATCCAACGTCGGTTCGACCGACTTCGGTGTAGCCCTCATGCTTTTTTCCGCCATTGCCACTTCTGTGTACATCATAGGAACGAAAAGACTCTCATCCGAAATCAGGCCAATGGAGTTCTACCCGCCCGTCTTTGTCTACGGCACTGCATTCATGTTTGTCTACACAATCGCGTTTGGCAACGGTTATACTGCAATCTGGGGCGATCCTCTTTCTGTAAGCGCCATCCTGTATCTGTCGATAGCATGCTCAATTCTGCCTTTCTTCCTCTGGTACTGGGGACTGCAGCATCTCAGTGCCACGGCATCATCGGTTGTCACCCTTTTTGAACCAGTGGTCGCCATTATTGTATCGGTCATATTCATCAACGAGCTGTTTGGGCTGATGCAGCTTGTTGGAACCGCCTTCATCTTCACTGCAATAGTTGTGATAAGCAGATAGTCACACGAATTCGTGGCTTTTCGCCTCTCTCCTCAACCGCGCCCTCCTTTCCTGCACATCGCCCATGTACTTTCCGACGAGTCTCCAGAACGCTTTTGAATGGTTCCTGTGCCTGAGATGACAGAGTTCGTGTATTATGACGTAGTCTACAACTTCCGACTGGAAGGCGGCGAGCTTGAGATTGAAGCTCACCACTCCCTCAGGCGAACAGCTGCCCCATTTGCTCTTGTATGCCCTGACCCTGTAGGAGGAGGCCGCCAGGCCGGTCAGTCTTTCCATGTCTTCTATCCTGTCCAGAAGGTATGCCTGCAGCTCCGTTTCGTAGAACCGGAACAGCATTCTGAGGGCAGCCTTGCTGTCGATGCCCTTCCCGTTGAAGCGCACATTCCTTCCTTCTATCCGTCCGCATGCCGGTCCTTCGTCATCGAAGACCACCGTGTAGTCTTTCCCGAACAAGGGGATGGACGCTCCATGACGCAGGGTGACAATCCTCGCTGGCTCGCTTTTCATCCTCGAAAGGGTCTTTGCTATCCATTCCGTGTTTTCCTCAACGAAACTGTCGACGCTCGCAGGTGCAACCCCGGGAGGGCAGCGGACAACCACCCTGCCATCGGGGTAGACTGCTATCCTGATGCGACTGGAACGTGTGTTCCTCACAATGCTGTAACCGATTGCTTCCCCGCGGGAGTCCGACATCACTGTTTCCTTTCCCATCTCGCAGCCGGATGAACCCATTCCTCAGTCCGCATTATATATGCTCCGGCCGCCTGTGTGTAACCCGAACCCACTGAAAAATGTTTTAACGCAGACGTGTTTCCAATGATCATGGTCGCCGACTCCGAACTCCAGAAAAAACTTGCTTCGCTGGGCATACAGCCGGGCGATGAGATCATGGTTGCCTCCGGGGAAAGGGAGTTGAAAGGAATACTCATACCTCACCACGAATTCAGCGATCATGGAATAATCACAATCAAACTGGGCTCAGGTTACAACGTCGGTGTAAAGGCATCGGGCAGGACCAGGATCGAGCTGCTGAAAAAGGCTGATGCAAGTCCCTTCGGAAAACAACAGAGAGGGGCGGAACATACTGCGACGAATGAGTTGAGAAGGGTTGCATTCGCGGGCACTGGCGGAACAATTGCGAGTTTTGTCGATTACAGGACGGGCGGCGTATTCCCCGCAATGGACGCGGCCGGCATAGTCTCACTCGTGCCGGAGATATCGAGAATATGCAGCCTTGAGGGGAGGAACATTTTCTCCGTCTTCAGCGAAAACATAGGCTACCAGCAGTGGTGCGTTCTTGCAGAAGAGATTGCAGACAGACTCAATGAAGGCTACAGTGGAGTGCTTGTTTCGCACGGGACTGACACCCTGTCGTATACCGCGGCAGCCCTTTCCTTCATGCTGCCACGGTTAAGCGGGCCGGTCTCCATAGCTGGCGCCCAGCGATCACCTGATCGCCCGTCCTTCGATGGTTATCTCAACCTTGTGTCTGCTGCGCGCGTCTCTTCGTCGAGCGACATAGGGGAGGTTGTTGCTGTAATGCACGCCTCTTCATCGGACAGGGGATGCCATGTCCACAGGGGCACAAAGGTCAGGAAAATGCACTCAAGCAGGAGGGATGCATTCAGGAGCGTGAATGCCGAACCGATTGCATTCGTGGATGATGAGATACACTTCCTCTCCGACTACAGGAAGAGCACTTCAGGCAGGGTCAGGGCAGACACCAGGATGGAGAATGAAGTTGCCCTGCTGCAATTCTATCCCGACATGGATGCCAGGGACCTGCTGAAGTGGACTGACGGCAAGAAGGGTGTTGTTGTGGCAGGAACAGGTCTTGGCCACGTCAATTCGGGACTTGTTGATGCAATAGGCAGACTGACAGCTAAGGATGTGCCCGTTGTGGTGACCACTCAATGCCTTTACGGTTCAGTTGACCTGAACGTGTACGCAACCGGCAGGGACCTGATAAAGGCCGGCGTGATTGACGGCAAGGACATGCTCCCCGAGGTTGCTTATGTCAAGCTGCGTCATGTGCTTGCACACCACAGCAGGCCGGGAGATATCAGGAAGGCAATGATGAATAATGCAGCGGGAGAATTCAATGACAGGAGGACGGGACTGGATGAATTCTGATCCGCCTGCACATATAAAGGCCGGGCTGGAGATACATCAGCAGCTTGAGACGGAGAAACTCTTCTGCAGCTGCCCCTCGGTCCTGAGCGAGCAGGTCAGCGGCCTGGTTCTCAGAAAACTGCGCGTATCCGTTTCGGAAATGGGTGAGGTCGATGAGGCGGCAAGGCTCCAGACGGCAAAGAACGAGTCGTTCGAATATGAGATAACACCAAACAGCTGCCTTGTCGAGCTTGATGAAGAGCCGCCCCATGCAGTAAACATGGAAGCGATCAGGGTGGGCCTGGAGATGGCCCTCCTCCTGCACTCAGCTCCCGTGGATGAAGTGCATTTCATGAGGAAGGTTGTTGTCGACGGCTCGAACACGGCCGGCTTCCAGAGGACAGCCCTTCTTTCGATGGGAGGGTGGCTGGATGTTGGTGGAAGGAGAGTCGGCATTCAGAGCATATGCTGCGAAGAGGATGCATGCAGGAAGATGGAGAGGAAGGGCGACACCGTCACCTACAGGCTGGACAGGCTTGGCGTTCCCCTGCTTGAGATTTCCACGGACCCGGATATCGATTCACCTGAAATGCTGAAGGCAGTGGCAAGGAAGATCGGCATGCTGCTGCGGGCGACGGGGAAGGTCAAGAGGGGAATAGGAACGATAAGGGAAGATCTCAACATTTCAGTCAGAGGCGGTTCCAGGGTGGAGATCAAGGGGGTGCAGGAGCTCGACATGCTGCCTGCTATTGCCGAAAACGAGGCAGCCAGGCAGAGAAGGCTGCTCGATGCCTCCGGCCGCCTCGCCGAAAGGAAGCATGCAATAGAGCATGGCTGGAAGGACATGACGGCACTGCTCTCGTCATCACAGTCGACGGTCATTCGCCGCTCTCTCAGTGCGGGCAGCATCATAGGCGGCATGATACTGCCGGGGTATGCAGGGCTGCTCTCTTCCGGCGGGCAGAGTGTTATCGGGACAGAGATAGCGCAGAGGCTCAGGGCCATAGGCATACACGGTATACTCCACTCCGATGAGCTGCCCGCTTACGGTGTAACGGAGGAGGAGAAGACCAGAGTTTCGAACGAGCTTGGGGCGCGCAGCGGCGATGCGTTTGTGCTCTGCGCTGCGCCCCTGTCGAGGATGGACGAGGCGATGGCTGCTGTTGTGACGAGGGCCCTGCAGGCTGCAATCGGCGTCCCCGAGGAGACAAGGGATGCAAAGGAGGACGGCAGCACAGCATACAGCAGGCCCCTTCCCGGAAGGGCCAGGATGTACCCCGAGACCGATGTGCTGCCAATCAGGGTCGACAGGAAGCTGCTTGAGGGCATTGCTTCCGGGCTGCCCGAGCCGTTTGAGGAACAAGCTGTCAAGATTGAGAAGGAATTCAATCTGCACAGGCAGCAGGCGGTCCAGATAGCCGAGGAGGGATACGGAAAGCTCTTCACAGACCTGAGCAGCAGGTACGGAAACCCTGCGGTGCTTGCAAGAATACTTCTCAACAACATACCGGAAGCGGAAAGGGAGGCAGGCACTTCATTCGGGGACCTGTCCGTTCTCGAAGGGGTCATGGCCAGGCTCAGGGACGGTGCCTTTGCGAAGGAAGCCGTCCCCGGGCTGCTTGTCTGCATGCTTCGCGGCAGGGGACTGGATGAGTGCATCTCCGCACTTGGAATTGGCGGGATGACCAGGGAGGAGGCCGCAGGCATAATCGCCAGGATTGTCAATGAGCATTCTGACCTCGTCCGTGAAAGGGGAGAGGCATCGGTCGGTCCGCTGATGGGCATTGCGATGAAGGAGCTGCGCGGCAAAATCGACGGAAGGGATATCAACGCTCTGCTTGCATCCGAGGTCCGCAGAGTCATTTCTTCAAGGGATGCCTGAGCCTGGCCCTGTAGACAGTCAGCGTTTCGAATTCCACTTTTCTGGCTGCGAACGGCAGCACATCCCACTTCATGGCGCACTCCCCAAGAAAAAGTGCAGTGTTTCCAAGTGAGCTGAGGACAACAAGAACCTCCCCCCCGCTTTCCAGATGCTCCGACGCCTGCGACATGAACTCAAGCGCGAGTTCAACGCCCTCGGGTCCGCCTGCAAGCTGACTGTCCGGTATGCCCCCTTCGGGAAGGTAAGGCGGATTGAAGGCAATCAGGGTGAATGTGCAATTGATGCATTCGAGGAGATCGCATTGGACCAGGCCAAGGCTCACACCATTTTCGGCCGCGTTCATCGACGCCTCCGACAGCGCGTTTGCATCCATGTCGGTCGCAGTAACGTCGTAGCCAAGTGTTGCCGCCTTTATGGCCACAATCCCTGTTCCTGTCCCGACGTCAAGGAATCTTCCGCCGCCCTTCCCGAGCGACTGGGCGAGCAGAAGGCTGTCCTCCGAAGGCGGATAGCTGCCCTTCCCCCAGTGGTCGATGCGGACACCTGCTATTTTCAAGTCCCTGCGTTCCCTCCCCCGGGTCCGGCCATGCTGTTGTCCGCTTCAAACTGCTCGAGATGGCCCTTCAAGTCCTCCCTGAACTCCCGGTCTATCCACATCCTGACGAAGGGAAGTGCAAAGGCAAACCTCCACATCCCCTGCGGCCGGATATCGGCGTGCACTGTTGCCTCTGTGAGTTCGTTCTTCTGAATGAAGCTGTATCTGCCATCGACTTTCCACACACTGCTGTCCGAATGGAATTCTATTCCATCAGGGGGCAGGAGTGTTACAACCACCCTGTCGACAAACCTGAGCGGTCTTGAGAAGACATCATCCATGACAATACTGTTTCCCTCCCTTGATACGATTCTCCTTTCGACCTTTGTGAACTTGCTGTCGTCTATTACACCGTCGGTGTAGTCTGACCACCATGAGTAGAGCTCTCCCGGCCTGCCCCTGGCTGTCATGGATGTGCTGAAGTGCATTCATCCTGCTCCGCAGTGTCCGCGTTCAGTCATTGCTCCAGAGGAGCCTGCTCTTCCTGTCGAAGTTCTCACGCATCATTTTTGCGTAAACCCTGACTATATCCCTGGCTTCCGCCCCTCCCCTCTCAACCATCCTGCTCTCCGTCTTTATCTTCGTTATGACGGCATCGCCCTTGTCTGTACCTATTATGTCGCCGATGGAAAACTCCTCCTCCGGCTCCGCCTGGACCTTCAGAGACAGCGTCTTCGAGCCGCTGTTTACAGACACCCTCACAAGCTTCCTCCCCAGCGACTTTGCCCAGATGGTCACTACCTCGTCCGCCCTTGCCATCCTTCTCCTCCCCTCCCTTGTGTCGACAGCGGTTACTATTCCCCTCTTGTCCCCGAGGTAAATCTCCTCACCTGCAGTGACAACTTCGTCGGCGAACAGCTTTGTCCTTCCTTTCGTGGATACGCCTTCATCGCTCAGCACGTATCCGGCCTCGATCAGCTTCTCCTCCTCCATCATCTTCTTCTGCACATGTCCGCAGCTGTTGCACCGCAGCGTGTATTCCAGCCCATCCCTCCCAACTCCCTTCTGTATGTGGACTATCGAGTGCTCAGTCACTTCGCCGCACACTGCGCATTCCGCATCAAGGTCTTCCATTGAACTCATTGCCGGTCCGCTCCTATGATGTAGTCAAGTATGCCTGTGAGATCACTGCCCCTCACGGTGTAGTCTGCCTCCTCCTCCACTTCGCTCTGCGCAGGATTGAATGCAATTCCAATGCCTGTGCTTCTGAAAAGAGGTATGTCTGTCTTCGTATCGCCGACCGAGGCACATTGATCCCTCCCTATGTTAAGCGAAGACATGACGCTTCTGGCAGTTTC
The DNA here is from genome assembly GCA_021817225.1 of Thermoplasmata archaeon. GTDB lineage: Archaea > Thermoplasmatota > Thermoplasmata > Sysuiplasmatales > Sysuiplasmataceae > JAJZXY01. Next base: position 1,485 of record JAKAVR010000016.1, on the reverse strand, counting down.
TCCCTTGTCGCCTATCTTCACCCTGAGTATGCCTTCGCCTGTAAGTGTTCCTTTTTCATCGCATCCAAGGCCGTTGGCCATTGAAATGTCGATTCCAGTCTCCTTCTTCACCCTGTTCGCCAGCAGATCTATTCCGCCGCTGATTATTGCAGTCCTGATGCCCCTTCTCTTTAGCGCCTGCACAGTCTCCCTGGCCCCTTTCATGAGCGGTATGCCGTCGAGTATTCCCTTGAGATCATGCACTGAAACATCCCTCTTCCTCGACTTCCAGAGACCCACATCGCTCCTGATGAATTCAAGTTCGTCAATCTCTCCTTCGAAGAACCGCCTCGTGTTTTCCTCATTGCTCACTTTGAAATGCCTGTGAACAGCAACCCATGAGCTCACCGTGTCAACGAGAACGCCGTCCATATCAAAAAGCACCAGTCTTACGCTCATGGGTATCCGTCAACCAGTATTTCGCATTCAGCGGCGTGTATTCTTGCCGTCGTCTTCATGTTCGTCTTCATTCGCGCTTCTGTCTTCCTTCCAGTTATAGCTTTTGTTGAGCAGTGTCAGTGAGCCGGTTACCACCGTCATCACTATTATCAGCGCAACAATGACCAGCGAATGGTCCAGGTCAAAGTTGCCGATGAAGCCAGGTATGGTGAAGGGCGAGTTCCTTGTCAGTGGTATAAGCGTGAAATTGAGGTATGAAGTTTTGGCCAGCGAGACTGTGACAGTGGTCTGGCCCGGGGTGTATCCGCTGCTCTGCACACTGACTGTGTAGGTTCCCTGTGACAGGTTTGTGAAGTAGTACATGCCCTGTGCGTTTGTGGTCGTGTGGAGCGTCCCCTGCGTGCCCTGAAGAGTTACATTGACACCAGCGAGCGGACTGTCCGGCCCGTTCTGCGTTGTTGAATTGACTGTTCCTGTCAGAATGCCAAGCGTGGGTTTTAACGTCAGGTTTTGCCAAATCATGCTCCCTGCCGCGATTGTCACATTCGTTCTGTAGCTCACATATCCGGACTTTCCTGCCGAGAGCATGTATGTGCCGTTCGGTATTCCTGCGAAGACATACAGGCCGAGTGGAGGGCTGGAGTTTGTCCTGAATGAAACCCTCGTGTCGTTCAGGACAAGAGTCGCATTTGCAACCGGTATTTTCCCTGTCGTCACGAAACCTGTGAGATTCCCCTTGAGCTGAGTCATGGTGAAATTCACTGTGAGATTGGAGGACAAGAGGGCAACGTTCCTGATGCCGTCCGATGCATAGCCCTCATACGAGGCAGATACCGTGTAGTTGCCTGCATTCAGAGGCTGGGAGACGAATACGCCGCTGCTGTTTGTATAGCCGCCGGAGAAAGTCTGCTTATTCAAACTGTTTGTGGTGTTGCTTATTACTATTTTAACATTTGAAAGGGCTGCCCCGGTGCTGTCCGTCACCATGGCCGTTATTGTATGGTTCTGCGTGGCTGCAGCTGCAGCACTTCCAGTGGCAAACAGGCC